>JBELHJ010000004.1:0-22920 GCA_042091495.1 Bacteroidota bacterium | reverse complement strand
TTAGCAGGATCAATTGCTAAAACATCATACCAAAGAGAAGGCCTTTATAACAACGGTGGATTCCCAGATGAAGGATCTTATGGCAAAGGACGTAAAGTTAATTTTGATGGTTTTGGAGCGAAGGGAGGGTTTACTTACAAATTCAGTGGTAAACACTTATTTAATGCCAATGCGGGTTATTTACAAAAAGCTCCAACTTTGAGAAATACATTCTCTAATCCAAGAGAAAATCATGACGTTATTGGAGACAGAACTAACATTACTCTAAGTGAAGAATTAATTAAATCTGCTGATGCGAGTTATATTTTCAGATCACCAATTGTAAATGCAAGATTAACTGCATATTACAATAAGGTTGAAAATGCAAGTGAAGTTTCATTCTATTATGCTGACGGTGTAGGTGGAGATAATAACGCTTTTGTTCAAGAGATTTTACAAGGTGTTGAAAAACTTAATATTGGAACTGAAATTGGTCTAGAAGCACAAGTTACTCCAACTATTAAACTAAAAGGAGCTGCTGCGATTGGACAATTTACATATGATAATAATCCTAATTTATATGTTACTACAGAACCTGGAAGAGGTGGAAACATTGAAGGTGCTGACAGTTATTTAGGAGAATTATTTACTCAAGGATATTACAATTTTGGAAAGGCTTACCTTAAAGATTATAAATTAGCTGCAGGTCCACACAAAGCCTATTCTTTAGGTTTTGAATATAGAGACCCTGATTATTGGTGGTTTGGTGCTACTGCAAACTTCTTTAGTGAAGCCTATGCTGATGTTAGTAATTTTGCTAGAACATCTAACTTTGCTACTGATTATGATGGTATCATTTTCGATGATTATGATCCAGAAATTGCTAGAGAATTACTTAGACAAGAAAAATTTGACAATTACATGGTTGTTAATCTTGTTGGAGGTAAATCCTGGAAAGTTGACGACTATTACATTGGTTTTTTCGCCAGTATAAACAACTTGTTTGACACAATATATAAGTCTGGTGGGTTTGAGCAAGCAAGAGCTGCTAACTACAGAGAATTAAGAGATGACAAACAATTAGACACTAGAGTATTTGGAAACAAATACTGGTATGGTCGAGGGACCAACTTCTTTTTAAACCTTTACTTAAGATTTTAAATAATGCGATACAATATATCACCCATGAAAACATTTAGATTTTTATTTTTAATAACAGGACTTTTAGGTGTCCTGAGTTTTTCTTCTTGTGTTGAAGATCAAGACTATAATATTCCTGAAGTATCAGAAAATGAACCAGATATTAACCCTGATGCTATAACAACTTTTAATGCATTAGTTAACCGTTACGATCAAGCTGTAGCAGATGGAGAAAGCATTGTGGTATTTGAAGATGATAATGAACTAATTATTGAAGGTTACGTTATATCAAGTGACAAATCTGGAAATTTTTACAAAGAATTATTCATTCAAAGTACAGCTGATAGTATTGGTACTGATGAAAATCCTAGACTTGGATTTAGAGTTAATATCGATGTAACCAGTTTATATGGTACTTTTGATTTAGGAAGAAAAGTATACATCAAACTTACGGATGGCAATCCAGATTCTAGTTTTAATCCACTTGCCTTAGGAGTATCTAATGGCGTGTTTACTATTGGTTCTCCCAATGGAACAGAAGTAGATAGAATAGCATCATCAGACTACAGAAAACATGTTATTCGAAGTACCACTAAAGCTACTATAACGCCAAAAGTTACCACGCCAAGTGCTTTGAGGTCTGAAGATGTAAATACATTTATACAATTTGAAAATACGCAGTTTATAAAAAGTGATTTGGGTAAAACTTTTGCTGGTGAAGCTAGTGATGAATTTGACGGTACAAGAACTATAGAAAATTGTATTGACAAATCAATGATGAGTCTTGAATCTAGTACTTTCGCTTCTTTCAAATCTTACAGAGTAAAACAAGGTTTGGGAAGTATATCTGGTATCTATACTAAAAACTATTTTGGAGATGCAGATGTATTTGTTATTAATCAACTTTCAGATATTGATTTTGCTGGTGAAGACGAAAGATGTGATCCTATAGAAATTTCTTGTGGAAATGTTAATTCAACAGGATCAAACAATCTGTTTTCTGAAGATTTTGAAAACCTTCCTAGCTCAGGACTAATTTCTGGCAATGGATGGACCAACTACATTGAAGCTGGAACAGAAGGCTGGGAATCTTTTAGTAGTGGGTCTGGAAGTGCCTCTATTGGAGTTTCTGCTAGAGTTGGGTCTTACAGATCTGGTGATGATTCTTCTATAGCATGGCTTATCTCTCCTGCTATTGATATAGCTAATAATTCTGGAGTGACTCTTAAATTTAAAAGCTCAAACAGTTTTGCAGATAGTAGTGATATGAAAGTTTTAGGATCTACAGATTGGGATGGTACTGAAGCAGGAATTGCAACTGCTACTTGGGGTGTTATTAAAGATGCTTATGTAGTAAGTGATAATGATTTTTATGTAGATTGGTTTGATTCAGGCATTGTAGATTTATCTTGTGTTGAGGCAGACACTCTGCATTTTGCTTTCAAATATACTGGAAGTGGAGAGTCTGAATATGATGGTACATTCGAAATAGATGAAATTTCAGTTGATGCTGAATAAATAACTGTAAATAAATTATAAATTAGCCTGCTACATTAGCAGGCTTTTTTTATGAAAGAAATTTTAGACCATTTATTTGCCAGTGCCCATTATTGCTTTAAAAATAAATCAAAGACTTTTAGAAATAATTTTGCATTCTACTACATGTTGTTGTTTCAACTTTTATTACTTCTTCTTTTAGGCTTATTTTTTAATGCATTTAGTAAGCAGCTTAATATTAATGCCCTAAGTAACAATCAATCCGTTTTTATAGCAACCTCATGTGTTATAATTGTACTATACAGAAGTTGGATGATTTACACTGGAAAGAGAAGACTGCTTTTACTTTCTAAAACAAAACAAAAATTTACTCCAATTGGTATATTTAAATTAATTTGTATCCTGACGTTTTTGTTAATATTAATTTTTACTTTATTACAACTATAAAAAAAGCACCATAATTTAATGGTGCTTTTTTATTAATACTAAATGTAATTTAAAACTATTCTTTTGTTAAGTCTATAATTGTGAATTCAGACCTTCTATTCTTCTCGTAATCCTCTTTTGAACAAAGTACTTTCGCACAGTCAATTATTTGTTCAGTCTCACCTTTTCCTTCGGCTGTAACTCTAGAACTATCTATACCCTGTGAGATTAAATATTGTGCTGTAGTTTTAGCTCTTTCATCTGAAAGTTTCAAGTTATATGATGCTCTACCTCTTTTATCTGTATGAGATGTTATTGCAATTCCCATTTTAGAATATTTCTTCATTAACTGAACTAATTTATCTAATTCAAAAGCAGCTTGCTTAGTGATGTTTGATTTATCAAAATCAAAATAAATCGGATTTAAAACAACCTTTCCAGCTTCAATAATATCATCAATAGGCTTTAAATTTACGCTTACAGCAACTTCCTCTTCGGTAGATCCTGCTACATTAATTTTAGTACTCTCAAAGCCTTCAGCAACTACTTCAATAATTGTTGGCGATTCACAAGAAATCATAAATTCTGCATTACCTTCAAAAGAAGTGTTTTTAGTACCCATCACATTCCCTTGATCATCTGACATAGCAACTACTGCTCCAGAAACAAAATTTCCATTTTCTGAATTATCTACAATAACACTAACCAAAACATCACAAATTGGTTTTAACGTTTTAACGTAATAGATATCATCACTTCCTTTTCCTCCAGCTCTGTTTGATGAAACAAAACCTTCACCAGTAGATTCATCAATTGCGAAAGCGAAATCGTCACCATTACTGTTAGCTGGTATTCCCAGATTTCTAACTGGAGTGTATTTACCGTCTACTAGTTTTGTAAAGAAGATATCAAGACCCCCCATACCTAAATGACCATTTGATGAAAAATATAAAGTTCCATTTGAACTCATGAAAGGAAACATTTCTTGTCCCTCTGTATTCACTTTTTGTCCTAAATTTTCTGGAGTACCAAGTCCTTCCTCTGTAATTGCAGAACGGTATAAGTCAAATCCGCCAAACCCACCTGGCATATCTGATGCATAGTATAAAAATTTACCATCTGCACTAACAGAAGGGTTTTTAAGTGAATATTTAGAATTGTTTATTGAAAAGCCTTCAACATTAGACCATTTTAAACCATCTTTAGTTGCTTTAAATAAGTGTACAACTCCAAGTTTGTTAGATTTAGACTTTTCAAAACTATTTTCAAAAAAGCTTTCTCTTGAAAAATATACAGTTTTACCATCAGGTGAAAAAGAAACATCAGCATCATGATATTTTGAATTCACTGGGCTACCAATAGTTTTAGCTTTGTTGAATGTACCGTCTTCATTTTTAGCTACGGTATAAATATCTAAAAAGGGTTGATCATTCCAACCATAGCTTTTTCTAGAAGTGTTTCTAGCAGAGGTAAAATAAAGTTGTCTTCCCTGAAACGATCCGCCGAAATCAGAATACTCAGAATTAAAATCTGCATTCTGTATATTAAATCGCTGACCTTTATCTAATATTTTATTAATATAGGTGGGGTTTTTTCTAAATGCTATTGCTCTATTATCTTCAGGGACTTTAGCTGAAAATTTCTCCATCCATTCGTTGGATTGATCATATTTACCATTAGCTTTTAACATTTGAGAGTAACGATACATATATTCTGAATCCTCAGAATTTTCAAGAACTTTAGCATAAAATTCTTCAGCTTCTTCAGTACTGAATATATTATAATAGCTATCTGCTAATTGTGTGTAAACATAATTGTCGCCGTGACCCCTTTCTATTACTTTTTTATACTCTTCAATAGCCGAAACAAACTCTAAACGATTAAATTTAGTATCGGCTTTCTTAGTGTATTTATTTTGAGCAGTTAAGCCTAAACTCATAACTGCTAGTAAACTAAATATTAATTTGGTGTTTTTCATGATTTTGTGTTGTGTCTATTTTAAAAGAATCTTGGAGATCGAGATACACGTCTTCCAAAGTCTAAATCAAATAATAATATAAATTCGTGAGATGCAGGAGCAAACTGCTTTATGTTAGAGGTAACAGCATCGTATGCATAACCAACTCTTAAGTTTGGAGTTATTGCAAAGTTTACTAAACCAGACCAAGAGTCAGCATTTCTATATGACACTCCTAATTCCAATACATCGTAAAAAAGGAAATTGGCGTTTAAATCATATGATTTTGGTACTGCTACCCTAAACTTATCATATGGTGCTTTAGCCTCTGGATTTAAAGGAGACAAAAGCTTTAACATGAAAGATGGCTTAAATTTAATTCCATCAGAGAGATTAAAAACGTATCCTGAAGTCACAAATAAGTGCATACGCTCTGAACCAAATTGATACTCATCATCTCCATCCTGAATGAAATAAGTTTCAATCATGTTTGGAACAGAAGCAGAGAAATAAAATTTATTGGTATAGTAGAAAATCCCTCCACCTAGATTAGGAGAGACTTTATTAATGTCCTGTGAAAATAAAGGATCATTAGCATCTACTCCATCTAGACCTGTCAAGCCTATATTATGAAAAGTAGCTCCGGCTTTTAAACCAAACGCTAAATTATGTTGCCCACCTAACTTAACAGTGTAAGAAAAATCAACATAAGAGTTTGTTTCTTGAACAGGTCCAATTTCATCAGAAATCACTGATAATCCAAGACCAACATTATTCCCCACTGGACTATGCCCAAAAAATGTTTTGGTTACTGGAGCACCAGAAACTCCGCTCCATTGGTCTCTGTATAAAATTCCTGTAGATATGGTTTCTTTTGAACCTGCATAAGCTGGATTTATTACCGCCATATTATACATGTATTGTGTATACTGGGGATCTTGCTGTCCAGACATTGTAATACTTAGCAACAAAAATGCTAGTATGTAAAGTTTTTTAATTGTTGTATTTATTATTCTCATTTTATCTATTTATGTAAACTGATCCGGTTTTTTGCTTTTTGTCACTTGTTGTAATGATGTAGAAATAAGTTCCTGTTGGTAATGCACCATTTCCAAAATCTTGTCCATACCATTCCTTTTTATAGTTATTTCTACTATAAACAAGTTTTCCATAACGGTTATAGATTTCTAATTTATTCACATTAAGTGTACTTAAATCAAAATATTGATTGTATTCGTCTCCATTTGGAGATATAGCTTCAGGTATGTCCTGAGCAACCATAAAGTTGCAAACAAGCCCTAAAAAAAGTAAAATACTTTTATTCATAATTTGAGGTTTTCATGGGGGGTGATGATTAATTTTTATTATCTATTTATATATACACTACCTGTTTTTGGTTTTGAATTATCATTAAATGTAATAATGTAAAAGTAGGTTCCGGTTGGTAAAGCTCCATTCCCTGAGTCTTGACCAAACCACTCTTTCTTGTAATTATTTCTGCTGTACACAAGTTTTCCATAACGATTATAAACTTCTAATCTTTTTACACCAAAAGAACTCAAATCAAAAAACTGATTATAGGCGTCGCCATTAGGAGAAAATCCTTCAGGAACTTCACAACCAATAATTTCAATTGTCATTTCAACATCTGAAGCACATTGATTAGAATTTGGAGTAAATTCATAGACCAAGTAATTAATAGATTCATCGATAAGACTCCACTCACCTGAAATATTAGCGCCACCCTCAGAAACATTTGGTAATTGAACTTCTGAACCAGAACATATTGGTTCAATTTGCTCAAAATATGGTATCATAAGTTCATTAATTTGAACTACCATGGTGGTAACATCAGCACATTGATTTACATCTGGAGTAAATTCATAACTTGCTGATGAAGCATCCTCTGAAATCAATGCCCATGTACCTGTAATTCCATTTATTGAAGTCGAAGGCAAGCTTACAGACTGTGTTTCACAAATTGGATCAAATTGACTAAAATTAGGCATTTCTAATGCAATTTTTTGAATAATCATTTGAGCAGTATTAGCACACTGACCAACATCTGGAGTAAATTCGTAATTTTTAGAATCTGCATCCTCAGAAATAAGAGCCCACTCTCCAGTTATACTATTTAAAGATGTCGTTGGAAGATTAACGGTATCTGTCTCACAAACTGGATCAAATTGAGTAAAAGTAGGTGTTTCCAAAACGGTTATATCCACAACCATATTTACCTCTTTTGCACAAAATGAACTATCTGGGGTGAAAATATACTCTTTTGAAGTAGTTGTTGAATTAAGCAATACCCACTCTCCAGTAATTCCATTATTAGATGTTGTTGGTAAAGTAATCGTTTCAGTTTCACATAAAGGAGCAACAGCGTCAAATACTGGAACTATTCTTGAACTAATCGAAATAGTAAAAGAAGCTTTAGATTCACAACCATCAATATCAGAAGTTGCTAAAACTTTAATGACTGCTTGGTCTGCAGCAAGATAACTTGAAGTTGTAGCAATTTCAACGTCATTAATGTCATAAAACTTAAAGCTAGTATCTGCAGCTGAAACTATCGAATTTAGGTCTACTATTGCATTAACAATATCATCTGAATCATTGTCCTCACAATATGAGGTTAATGAAGAATCAATATTAATTGTTGGACCAGCTTTAGTTTCTAAAATAAAAGATGTCTCTACATTAAAACACGCTCCAGTTGTTACACTATTATCAACCCTAACGAAAACCTCGGTGCCAGATTCTAGTTCATACAAGCCATCTGTATTTGGAGTTAAAGGATCAACTTCATTTATGGCAGCATCTTGAGATAAATAATACGTTACCGGATATAGGAAAAACTTGTCTTGCTGTATTGACCCTCTGATATCCGCTTTTAAAGCATCTAAATCAAAGACTGAAGAAGAAGCACATGCCTTTTCTGGAAATACCTGGTATGCTTCTGGTTTAAAGAATACATTAATTTCATCCTCAATAATATCTCCACAAAAACCTGTAGCCTGTATTTTATAAACTCCACCTTCAGTAATTGTATAACTTGAATTGTTTCTTGCGTCAGTTATTTCATTACCGTCAGGACCTGTCCAAATTAAGGTTTCAACCAATTGTGAAGTCGTTGTTATTTCATAAGAATCTTGGTCACAAACCTCAATAAAACTTGCTCCACCAGAGTTAATTTCAAAATCAGCACTGCTTGCTGTTTTTGTACCATCTACTTGTGTAACTCTTATAGTTGCCTGAGAATTTATCCATGAAGTAGCTACTAAAATTAAATACTTTTCGTCTGGTTTAGCATTAGATATTGATAAGTATCTTGGAGACATTCTATCGCCTTCGTGTTTTTGACATGCTAAAGCTTCATCACTATCTAAATACCTAAGATCATTTAATTCACCTTCAACTTTCCATGCAGCAGCAGATAAATCTAAATCAGCACCCAATCGCTTATACTTTACACTTTTTTCATTAGTTTTTAGTTCATACGTAAAAGATGAGGTTTCTAAAATAAAATCTGAGACATCGTAAAAAGAAAATTTTGTCTCATGCGAATTATTTTTTGAAGTGAAAGTATATTTAATATCTTCATTGGCAGAACCTGGATTCAGAACTTCAGTAGCAACAGATAAAACTTTAAATTTTCCACTATTTTCAACAGATATAAAACCAGTTTCGTATGTTGCTATATCGTTAATACTTAGATTGGGGTTTTCTGAACCTAAAAACGAAACAGATTTGATTTCTAATTCTAAATCTTCAAAGATTCCTGGAAAAACTTGCACTTTAAATTCAATATTCTCACCGTTAGGATCTAAATTTTTACCCGTTTCAATTAAAACAAACCTTGGATTACCTGCATATGCAAAACATGCTGGTTTACTGTAGTTAACTAATCCTATAGTATTGTTCGTCTCCCAGTAAGGCCTGTCAAGATCATCTATTTGTTGGTTACAGAATGTATTTTCCACATCTGGTATAGCAAGATCTAATTCTGGGCCATAACTAATAGCAACATCCATTTGACCTGTTTCCACTTCATTACTTCTGGTGTATACTCTTAGATAATAATCTGTACCAACCTCTAAAATTGGTGTAATATATTGTCTTGTAGAAGGTAAGGCTGCACCATTTTCACTATACACCAATTCAAGATCTATACCAGAAGTAGAATCTAAATCTTTGTATAACACATATCTGGCATGGAATATCTCTCCTTCGTTTATAGCATCATATATTGTGACTCTGTAAACATTTTTTTCAGCATTAAATTTAAACCATACATCATCATTTGCAGCACTAATATTTGAACCAGGAATACTAGATGGTGTTGCTTCCATATGATATGTTGTCTCAGGCTGACCACCATCATTAATATCTTTTAAAATAATAGCACCTTCAGGCTCATCATTAATTGGCTTAAGTTCAGATACATTTAGGAAGGGTCCACTTTGTGAAAAACAATCGACATTACCAGATTCATTAACTTGAAGAATCACATCTTTATTAAATTCAAAAGGGCCTGTAATAAATTCTTCACCTGCAGCTATACTTTCATTAGATAAACCTTGGTTGTTGGACAAATCATAAGTTCCAGAGGCTTCATTAACTTTAACCTTAACAAAAAACTGCTCATTACCACTGGCAATATCTTCCAATTTAAAATACTTTGTAAACTCAACATCTGGAGGAGTACAACCATTAGATAGTACCGTGGCTGTAACATTTATGGGGTTAAGATTGCTAGTTGAACTATTAGCATTGTTTTGGATATAATATTCTAAAACACCATCATTTGATACAAATGTTAAATCTGAAATATCGACATTCCCTGCTGCATTATCTACCCAGTGTTCAACATCCAAGTTAACACCTGATCCATTCTTGACAATTAATTTATCATAATCATTTATTTTACCTACAGCAGCATCTAATGTCAACTCCCCTGTGTTAAATCTTACATGGATAGGAGCACCATTAGTTGACTCAAATCTAATTACATCTTCAGAATCATCATATACATAGGTAGATGTTACAGGAGCTCCTGGGGCTACTACAAAATCATATTGCATTTCAGTTTTAAAAGAAGTAAGACCCCAATTACTCTTGGCATTTGAGTTACAAATAGCCCTATAATATACTTCATAATCTGTAAAAGAATTAAGACCGATTGCGTTATCACTAGTTGTATTTACAACCACTCCTGAATCTGAAACTGTTGGTACACTCCCATCTTTAAGTTGTAGAATATACTCCCAATCTGATGCATCTCCAGACCAGTTAAGATTTACTGTATTACTAGTAATATTAGAAGTCGTAACTATACCATTAGAACAGAAATCCGCAGGAACACAAGTTTCAATACTTATACTATCAATAGCTATATTTCCTGAATTGTTAGGTGTCGATGGTTCTTTGTCTCTGTATGAAAATTTTATTTGAATCTCTTTACCAACGTAAGACGAAATATCAACCGTAACCTTACTCCATGCTTCACTATTTGTAATTTGTTGCGCAGGCATATTTAAGGTTAATAGATTCCAATTAGAAGTTCCAGCCTCTTTTGCATACAACTTTAATTCACCTATACCTGAGGTTTGTAAATTACCTTGTCCTCCATACTGATAGACAAGAAACGACAATTCTCCATCTCCATTAAAGGTGCTTAAATCAATAGCAGGAGAAACAATTTCAGCTTCAGGTTTATTTAAACCATTTGATTTGTAAATCAAAAACTTACCACCATCTCCACCAGAATTTAAATAATCAGAAGCCACAATAGGGCCAGTATGTCTTCCATTCCAATTTTCATTTTCCTGAGCAGTCAAAAATCCCCAATTGGAATTCTTAATATCTCCTGCATTATTAAATCCAATTTCGCCAGTCCAATCTGTAGTCCATGAGTAATTTGATCCTGAACTAATTTTATCTACATTAAAATTCTCTTGCCAAACAGTTCCAGATTGACCATTTGAACAATTAACCTGAGCCAAGCCCACATTCAAGCTCAAGCAAAATAAAATTAAAAGTAGGGGGGTGTGTTTTAAACGATTCATTTTATTGCAATTATCATTTTTTTTAATCAAAAGTGTTGATTTTGATTATTTTGCGGCCAAAATAACGAAAAATATCTACGATATGCTACAATATATCTAACAAATAATAGCATTATTCCTATTTTTATTAAATAGAAGTAAAATTCTTAAAAAAAGTAATAATAAAGAAAAATACTACGCTAAAAGTAAGATTAATGCATAAAAACAATTTTTATTATCCTTTCATCGACACATAAACGGGAAAATGATCACTATAGCCTGCTAAATGTTTGTCACCGGCGTATGATCGCTTTGGCGTTCCTTTAAATTTACCCTTTTGAACTTGAATAAATGATGGATTGAAAATTGCTGCAGATGAAAACTTAAAAAAATGACTCGTCTTAAAATTTTTTGATAATAAAATTTGATCAAAAAGATACCACTTGCGCTTATGAATTAGTGTTCCACTGTTCCAAGACCAAAGTTTAGTAAAGGGATTAAATAAGTTATTATTTAAAACTAAATTCTGTAAGCTGTCATTCCTGGGGTTATCATTAAAATCACCCATAACAATAATATTCGCCTTTGAATCTTCTTCATAAATTGTTTTGACTATAGAATTTAATTTTTGAGAAAGATGCAATCGCTTAAAAGCGGTTTCCTTGACCCCTTCTCTTCTCGAGGGCCAATGATTTACCAAAACATGAATTGGATTATTATGAAAAAGTCCTTTAACACAAAGAATATCTCTTGTTGGCTCTGATAAATCATTTTGTTGAATATCAATAGGAAACGTTTTAGAAAGCACAATTTCAAATAATGACTTATTGAACAACAAAGAAACATCTATACCTCTAGCATCTCTAGAATCAAAATGAACATAATCAAAATTATAATCTCTAAGTTCGTCTTGATTTATTAAATCTTGCAAAACGCTTCTGTTTTCAACTTCTGCTAATCCTACGATGAATGGAATATGATTTGTATCTGAATGAATTCTGTGTATAACTGAAGCAATATTTTTAAGTTTTCGTTTGTATTTTCTTGTAGACCAGTGTTTTTTTGCATTTGGAAGAAACTCATTATCATTGGTAATAGGGTCGTCTATCGTATCAAACAGATTTTCAACATTATAAAACACTAGAGCATAGTTGTTTTTCAAAACCTAAGAATTTAGATTTAAAATTAAGTAAAACATTTGTTTAAGTATTATGTAACTTTGCACTTTATTTTAATGAATGATAGAAAAGAAAAATATTGCTCTTGAATCCGCTGTTCTTGTTGGTGTTATTACCAAAGATCAAGATGAAAAAAGTGCCACTGAATATTTAGATGAATTAGAATTTCTGACTTTTACTGCTGGCGGAAAAGTATTAAAACGGTTTGTTCAAAAAATGACAATTCCCAACCCAAAGACTTTCATAGGAACTGGTAAAATGGAAGAGGTTGAAAATTACATAAAAGAAAACGAAGTGAGTACCGCTATTTTTGATGATGAACTTTCACCTGCACAAGAACGAAACATCAGCAAAATTTTGAACTGTAAAGTTCTAGATCGCACCAATCTTATTCTTGATATTTTTGCACAACGAGCAGAAACTAGTTATGCGAGAACTCAAGTAGAATTGGCACAATGCGAATACTTACTGCCTAGACTCAAGGGAATGTGGACGCATTTAGAACGGCAAAAAGGTGGTATTGGTATGCGAGGTCCTGGTGAAACAGAAATAGAAACAGACCGCCGAATTGTTCGAGATAAAATCAGTTTACTTAAATCTAAAATTAAAGCTATTGATAAACAAATGGCCGTTCAACGTGGTAATAGAGGAAAACTAGTTAGAGTTGCACTTGTTGGCTATACGAACGTAGGTAAATCAACACTTATGAATGTGGTAAGTAAGAGTAAAGTTTTTGCAGAGAATAAACTTTTTGCCACATTAGATACAACTGTTAGAAAAGTAGTTGTAGAAAATTTACCATTCTTAATTAGTGATACCGTAGGTTTTATTAGAAAGCTTCCTACCCAATTGGTAGAATCTTTTAAAAGTACTTTAGACGAAGTGAGAGAAGCTGATTTACTTCTTCATGTTGTTGATATTTCACACTCAAATTTTGAAGAGCATATCGCCTCTGTTAATAAAATCTTAGGCGAGATTAAGAGTAATGATAAACCAACTATAATGGTTTTCAATAAAATTGATGCCTATACTCCAGAAGTCTCTGATGATCATGATACTATTAATCAAGAAAAATCAAAAGCTAATTACTCCATTGAAGATTGGGAAAAAACATGGATGAGAAAATTAGAAGGCAATGCCCTTTTTATTTCTGCTCTAAACAAGGAAAATCTGAATGATTTTAGAAAAATGGTTTACCGAGAAGTTAGAAAAATACACATCCAACGTTTCCCTTATAATCATTTTCTCTATCCAGATATAGAGACTATTGAATAAAAAAAAGAGTGCTTAAGCACTCTTTTTTTAAAATCCGTAATTGATTCCTAAACCAAATACTTCCCTGACCTGAAAGCCTCTAAAAGCATTATCATCATATATGGTTTGGAAAGTCAAATTGGTTGAAAATGAATCGTTAATTTTCATTACAACGTTCATTGTATAATCAATATCAACATTTTGAGGTCTATCTATATAATTAGAGTATAAGTTTAAAATGTTTTCCAGTGAAATGTTCTCCATAATATTAAACTTATAGTATGCTCTAATATTCATACCAAATTCATATAACATATTGTCCCTAGGCGCTACACCAAATGTTTCAACTACATTACTTGATTCGTACGCTTTAGTAGTTTCATTGTAGGTGAAAATTTCATCAGATATAATTGTAAACTTAGAAGTGATTGGTGAAATATTCACATATAAATTATCATTTTTCTTCCAAAGTGCACCTGGACCAAAACTCAAATAAGCTGGCTTAAACAAGCCAGATGTTGCATAATCTTCGTTGCTCCCTCCGTTTATAAAATCATCTTCATAATCATAGCCATTAGTAAACTGGTTTCTGAAATTTAAAAAGAAAGAAAAACTCCAAAACTTAGTCCAATCGTGTCCTACTATAGAGTTAAATTCAATACGGTCATCATTTTTTCTTACTCCATCATCCTCGTTATTGGTTAAACCATAACTAGCAATTAGTTTGTTATCCCAAAGCCATGATCCTTTTTTGTAATTAAAATCATAATTAACTTTAACATTAGCTGCCATTGCATTCTCGCCACCAGCTTGCCAATTACTAAATCCCGATTGATTTAAAAGAAAAGTAAAAGTTCCAACAGTTGTCCAACCTTCTTTTTCTTTATCATCTGATGCCTCTTGAGCATAAATACTTACAGAAAATAAACATAACGCAAGTAACCCTAAAATAGTTTTTTTCATCTTTTTATTAATTTGAGAGTGCAAATATAATACACTTGAGAAGTACTAACAAAAACACTAACGCTTTTTGTTTTTAATAATTGGAACCGCAGAACAAGCCTCGCCGTACATTATAGAAATGGCTTTATCTTGAATTTTATTTGCTAAAGAAATGTATGCTGTTTCTGGAACTGGTTTATTTGAACACCCTTTGATGATAACAGGTTTGGCCATGACAAAGTCAAAATTGACTGAGGATAAAACCTCCTCATAGATAATAGTCTCCAGTAATTTTAAGTCTCCAACTATAGTTTTTTTACTTATTCCATTAAGTTGAGCGGCAACTAAATTAAACGCCCATGATGGAATAATAGCATCTGTTTTACAATAAAGTGCGACGTATTTGTTTTCATATACACTCCAATCGAATGTATTAATAGCATCACGAAACTGTTTTTCAACTAAAATAATTCCTTCAACGAGCCATGGACTTATATCAAGTAAAGTGCGCTCACCCTCTGGGTAATAATCTTCAAGGTCAATTACTACTAGCTTGCTCTCCGCAACTCTATTTTTAATTTCTTCAGCCATTAAATTAAAGCATCCCCAATTCTAACTTAGCTTCCTCGCTCATGAGATCTTGACTCCATGGTGGATCGAAAGTAATTTCAACCTCAGCGTCTTTTACAGAATCAATCGATTTAACTTTTTCCTCAACCTCTAAAGGTAAAGTCTCAGCTACTGGACAATTGGGAGTAGTTAAAGTCATTAAAATTTTAACCTCGTAATCTTCGTTTACAAAAACATCATAAATTAAGCCGAGCTCATAAATATCTACAGGAATTTCAGGGTCATAAATTGATTTTAAAACTTCAACTATTTCCTCGCCTAATTTGTTTGTATCAATAATTTCAGACATTTTAATTTAATTGTGTTTGGTATACCAAAGCATACATTTTTAATTGTTTAATCATACTCACCAAACCATTGGCACGAGTTGGAGATAAATGGTCTTTTAATCCAATCTTATTTATGAACTCAGTATCAGCACTAATAATGTCTGATGGCACTTGATTTGAAAATGTTCTAATTAGAATTGCAATGATTCCTTTTGTAATAATAGCCTCACTGTCTGCAGTAAAAACCACTTTATCTTCAACAAGACCTGCATGAACCCAAACTTTACTTTGACAACCTTTGATTATAAATTCATCGGTTTTGTAAGCCGCTTCAATTAATGGCAAATCTTTTCCCAAATCAATCATATATTGATAACGTTCTTCCCAGTCATCAAACATTGAAAACTCATCCACAATTTCTGCTTGAATTTCTTGTATTGTCATAACTCCATTTTTAACAAAAATACAACATATATCTTGTTAAGTACAATAAGATTATTTGAGATTATAAAAGCATAAATTTAGCCTTTTCAATACCTGAAATTAAAGCATCTATCTCTTCAAACGTATTATAAAATGCGAAGGAGGCTCTTACTGTTCCAGGTATTTTGAAGTAATCCATAATTGGCTGTGCACAATGTTGTCCCGTTCTAACTGCAATTCCAAGCTTATCTAGAATAGATCCTAAATCATAAGGATGAATACCTTCAATATTAAATGAAATTACAGATGCTTTTTGAGTAGAATCTCCATAAATTTTTAACCCTTCTATAGCTTTCATTTTAACAGATGCATAATCCAAAAGTTCTTGTTCATATGCTGCGATGCAATCAAAACCTATACTATTCATGTAATCAACAGCAGCACCAAAAGCAATCCCTCCACAAATGTTAGGCGTTCCAGCTTCAAATTTATGAGGTAAATCAGCGTAAGTTGTTTTTTCAAAAGTAACTTCAGCAATCATTTCTCCTCCGCCTTGATAAGGAGGCAACTTTTCCAACCACTCTCTTTTACCATAGAGCATTCCAACACCAGTAGGGCCACACATTTTATGCCCCGAAGCTACATAAAAATCAACGTCTAAAGCTTGCACGTCAGGTTTGATATGAGGACAAGCTTGGGCTCCATCTATTAATACAGCAGCTCCAAAACCATGCGCTTTACTAATAATTTCTTTAATAGGATTTATGGTTCCTAAAGCATTAGAAACGTGATTAACAAAAACCAACTGGGTTTTGTCTGATAATATATCGTCGAAAGCATCAATAATTAACTCTCCATGATCATTCATAGGGAGTACTTTCAATATTGCTCCTGTCTTTTCACATAACATTTGCCATGGTACGATATTACTATGATGCTCTAAAGCAGAAACTATAATTTCATCACCACTTGAAAGTATAGTTGAGAATCCACTAGCTACAATATTAATTGCATGAGTTGTTCCTGAAGTAAAAATAACTTCTGAAGCTTCTTTTATATTAAAATGCCTTTGAAGCGTTTGTCTAGAAGCTTCGTATAAGTCAGTTGCTTCTTGACTTAAAGCATGAACTCCCCTGTGGATATTTGCATTATATAAACTGTAATAATCAACTATAACATCTATAACCTGTTTAGGTGTTTGAGCCGTAGCGGCATTGTCAAAATACACCAAAGGTTTTCCATTTACCTTCCTGTCAAGAATTGGAAAATCTTTTCTAACAGACGTTATATCTAATGTTTTAGTATTCATTTTAAAATTTATAAATCAAAACCTATATTAACACCTAGCTTATTTGCTATTAGTGACTTCACACGTTGTTTTATCTCAGGAATTCTAACACTCTCTAATACATTGTTTGCAAATGCATACATAAGTAATGCCTTTGCTTCTTTGACTGGAATTCCTCTGGATTGCATATAAAAAAGGGCATTTTCGTCTAATTGGCCAATAGTACAGCCGTGAGAGCACTTAACATCATCAGCAAAAATTTCTAACTGTGGCTTTGTATTAACCGTGGCTTTATCACTAATAAGTATATTATTGTTAGCCTGAAACGCATTAGTTTTTTGGGCTTCTTTTTCTACTACAACCTTGCCATTAAAAACCCCCGTAGACCTGTCATTAAAAATACCTTTATAGTCTTGATGACTTTCGCAATTAGGCTCAATATGATGAACTAACGTATTATGATCAACGTGTTGCTTTTCTCCTATGATAGTTACCCCTTTTAGGGTAGATTCTACATGAGTTCCATTTTGGAAAAAATTGAGATTATTTCTAACTAATTTACCTCCAAAAGTGAAGGTGTGAACACTACAATTACTATCTCTTTTTTGATCAATGAAAGTATGGTCTATCAATGAAGCATTTTGTTTATCATTTTGAATCTTATACCAATCAATAACAGCGTTATTTCCCGCAAAAACCTCAGAAACAACATTAGTTAAAACGGCATTATCTGTTAAACTTTGATGACGCTCAATAACTTGCAATTGGGCATTATCATCTACAATAATCAGGTTCCTAGGCTGAAGCATCAAAGCAGATTCATGACCCGTTACAAAATTGATAATTTGAATTGGTTTTTCAACTACTGTTCCTTTAGGAATATGAATAAATGCACCCTCTGATGAAAAAGCTGTATTTAGTGATGTTAAACTATCCTTATTTGTAATCTTATTGAAATAAGACATCACTCTATCATTATACTTTGCCTTAGCAAGTGCAGAAGAAAGTATACATACATCTATTTTATCATGAGTGGTCTCTGAAAGATGAGAAGAATACTTCCCATCAATAAAAATAATTTTGTACGATTCAATATCATGAATTAAATAAGGCTTTACATCTTTATATTCTAGAGCATATTCTTTCTTTGGAAATACCGAATAGTCCTCCTTAGTAACTGAATTAAGGGATGTGTACTTCCATGACTCTTCTTTTTTTGATGGAAACCCTTTTTCTTCAAATTCTTTTATAGCCTCAACTCTAATTTCATGAATAGGAGAGTCGATGTCTGTTTGATTTTCAAAAGCCAGGAAAGAAGTCACTAATTTGTCTTTTAAACTCATAAGGGAATTTCAAATTATTTATTTACTTCTTCTTTTATCCAATCGTATCCTTTTTCTTCAAGCTCAAAAGCAAGTTCTTTAGTTCCGGATTTTACAATTTTACCATTGTAAAGTACATGAACAAAATCTGGAACAATATGATCTAATAAACGTTGATAGTGCGTTATAACAACAACAGCATTATTTTCGTTCTTTAATTTATTAACCCCATTTGCAACAATTCTTAGAGCATCAATATCTAAACCAGAGTCCGTTTCGTCTAAAATAGCAAGCTTAGGTTCTAACATGGCCATTTGAAAAATTTCATTACGCTTTTTTTCACCACCAGAAAAACCCTCATTTAGTGATCTAGATAAAAATTTCCTATCAATTTCTAATAGTTCCGACTTTTCTTTTATCAGCTTCAGCATATCTTTAGCAGGCATTTCATCAAGCCCTTTAGCTTTTCTTGACTCGTTAATTGCAGTCTTCATGAAATTAGTCACAGAAACACCAGGAATTTCAACAGGATATTGGAATGATAAAAACACCCCTTTATGTGCTCTTTCCTCTGCAGAAAGTTCATCAATATTTTCATTCTCAAAAAGAATTTCACCCTCACTAACTTCATACTCTTCTTTACCTGCTATTACTGAAGAAAGTGTACTTTTCCCTGAACCATTAGGACCCATGATAGCGTGAACTTCGCCAGGTTTGACCTCAAGATTTACTCCTTTAAGAATTTCCTTATCCTCGACACTTGCGTGTAAATTATTAATCTTTAACATATTGTTATTTTCCTATTTTAATAACGCTTGAATCGTTTGCTTCAAGCGACACATCAACTATTTCATTTATTTTAAACCGTAATGGCCATCCCTCTTCATTATCAGGCTTATTCTTTATTTGCCCAGATAATGTCACCAGTACCATATCAGTTTCATTCTGTTTTAAAGGCCCAACTATATCATTGAGTTTAAGAGTCATACTGTCTATTTCTACTCCATAAATTTCATCATTAAGTTGTAAAACAGCAGCTGGTCCTTTTTCTAAATCATTTACAAATAGATAATTTCCTTTAAGTTTTTGAAATTTGACAACACTCTTTTCTAAATTTTTTTCGTCAACAATAGTCTTTTCTTTTTTCTCAATACAAGAACAAAAAAAGAAAGCAACCGCTGTAAAAATGATATGAACTTTTTTCATTTCTATCCTACTGAACCTTCAAGACTAATTTCTAATAATTTTTGAGCTTCAACCGCAAACTCCATTGGGAGTTTATTTAGAACATCTTTACTAAAGCCATTAACAATTAAAGCAATAGCTTTTTCGGTATCAATTCCTCTTTGATTACAATAAAAGATTTGATCCTCTCCAATTTTACTGGTAGTCGCTTCATGTTCTATTTGAGCCGACTTATTCTTAGCTTCAATGTAAGGGAATGTATGAGCACCACACTCATTCCCCATAAGTAAGCTATCACATTGTGAAAAGTTTCTTGCATTTTCAGCTCTTGAGTTAATTTGAACTAGACCTCTATAACTATTTTGAGACTTCCCAGCAGAAATCCCTTTACTAATTATAGTAGATTTAGTATTCTTTCCAAGATGAATCATTTTTGTACCGGTATCAGCCTGCTGAAAATTATTGGTTACAGCTATGGAATAAAATTCACCTATTGAATTATCTCCTTTCAAAACACAAGAAGGATATTTCCATGTTACAGCACTACCTGTCTCGACTTGAGTCCATGAAATCTTAGCATTTGTTTCACAAAGCCCTCTTTTAGTTACAAAATTAAAAACACCTCCTACTCCTTCTGCATTTCCAGGAAACCAATTTTGAACTGTTGAATATTTAATCTCAGCATGATCTAAAGCAATCAATTCTACTACTGCGGCGTGTAATTGATTTTCATCTCTTGATGGCGCAGTACATCCTTCTAGATAACTCACATAACTTGACTCGTCTGCGATAACTAACGTTCTCTCAAATTGACCAGTCCCAGCTTGATTAATTCTGAAATAAGTAGATAGTTCCATGGGACATCTAACACCCTTAGGGATATAACAAAAACTGCCATCACTAAACACAGCACTATTTAATGCTGCATAAAAATTATCTGTTTTTGGAACTACTGTACCAATATATTTTCTAACTAATTCTGGATGTTCCTTAATGGCTTCACTAATGGAGCAAAATATAATTCCTTTTTCTGCGAGCGTTTCTTTAAAGGTTGTAGCCACAGAAACAGAATCGACTACTACATCCATAGCCACACCAGTTAATTTCTTTTGTTCATCTAAAGAAATTCCTAACTTTTCAAAGGTGGCTAACAACTCAGGATCTACCTCATCCAAACTTTCGTATTTAGGTTTACTATTTGGCGCAGAGTAATATGAAATATCTTGAAAGTTTGGTTTTTCATAATTGACATTAGCCCAATCTGGCTCGACCATATCTTTCCAAATATTAAAAGCATCAATTCGCCATGATGTCATCCACTCCGGTTCTTCTTTCTTCTTAGAAATAGCTCTAACAATATCTTCATTTAATCCAACCGGGAAGGTCTCAGACTCAATATCTGTATAAAAACCATACTCATATTCTTTAGTTTTTAACTCTTCTCTTAAATCGTCTTCTGTATACTTACTCATTCTTGATCAATATTGTTAATTATAGTGAGAAACTCTCACCACACCCGCAAGTCCTATTAGCGTTTGGATTGTTGAACACAAAACCAGTACCATTTAAACCACCTGAGTATTCAAGTGTTGTTCCAACCAAATAGAGGAAACTTTTTTTATCTACAACAACTCTTACACCATTATCCTCAAAAACTTTATCGCCTTCTTGTTCCAAATCATCAAATTTCAAATCATATGACAACCCTGAACAGCCTCCGCTTTTAACACCAACTCTAACAAAAGATGATGCCAAATCAAAACCGTCTTCTTCCATAAGTTGAATAATTTTCGTTTTTGCATTTTCGGAAACTTTAATCATATTGAAATTGTTTACTCTAAAATCAGTGCAAATATACAACTTATGTCTATTTTATTAGCCATACAAAACATTATATTGATTTATAATAATATAGAGGATTTCAATCATATTCTCAAACTATAATCGTTTAATAAATAGTCTTTAACAATATTTGTTAAATTTGCCGCATGATAGAAGATAAAAACCCTTCCAAAACAGCAATTGAAACTCTAGGAGAATTTGGTCTTATAGATCACCTCACTAAAAATTTTAAGATAAAAAACAGCTCTACAATTAAGTCTATTGGAGATGACGCAGCAGTTCTTGATTTTAAGAATAATAAAACACTAATTTCAACTGACTTGTTAGTTGAAAATGTGCACTTTGATTTAAACTATGTCCCTCTAAAACATTTGGGATACAAAGCTGTAATGGTAAATTTATCTGATATCTATGCCATGAATGCTTCGGCGACTCAAATTACAGTTTCTATTGCTGTGTCAAATCGTTTTCCACTAGAAGCGTTAGATGAACTATACTCGGGTATTGAAACTGCTGCTAAAATTTATAATATTGATGTTATAGGCGGAGATACAACATCATCCAACAAAGGCCTTATTATCTCCATAACAGCTATAGGTCATGCAAATGACGACAAAATTGTTTACAGAAATGGAGCACAACCTAATGATCTTGTAGTGGTTTCAGGTGATATTGGTGGGGCATATTTGGGATTACAAATTCTTGAAAGAGAAAACGAAGTTTTTAAGGTCAACCCCAACAACCAACCTGACTTAAATCCATATGCTTACATTGTAGAACGGCAATTAAAACCAGAAGCTAGAAAAGATATTGTAAAACTACTTGAAGACTTAGATGTTAAACCTTCTTCTATGATTGATATCAGCGATGGTTTGTCCTCTGAGGCCATTCACCTATGTAAACAAAGTAATGTCGGTATTGAACTTTATGAAAATAAAATTCCACTAGACCCTCAGGTTATATCCACTTGTGAAGAATTTAAAATAGATAGTACCACAGTTGCCTTAAACGGTGGAGAAGATTATGAACTTTTAATGACTATTTCTCAAGAGGACTATCCCAAAATAAAGGCTAACCCAAATCTTACAGTCATTGGTTATATTACAGAAGCTAATCGGGGAATGAATTTAATAACAAGAGATAATTCTGCCATTCCATTAATAGCAAAAGGATGGAATTCACTTCAAAATGAATGATTAGTCTGGAGCTATACTAATAACTTTAGATTCATTTAAATTTTGAAGTGATTCCGTTTTTAAAAGGTTTTTTGGATTGACTTTGATACCCTTTACTTCTTGTAGTTTTACACCACCTAGCTTAGCTATTTGATCTGCTTTTTTTCTATTGTGAAGGTGCTCTAAAACAGAATTAATGTCTTTAAACTTAGGTGTTAATTTAATTATCCCGCCTTCAAGACTTGTTGTAAAAGATTCTGAACATCGCTCACACTTATACTCTTTAATATGATCTGTGACATGTTTAGAAATTTTGTATGAATGACCAAAAACCATACAATAAACCTTTAGAGGATTTAAAAAAAC
>JBELHJ010000003.1:0-85442 GCA_042091495.1 Bacteroidota bacterium | reverse complement strand
ATATTGATTCTGAAAATCCAACTGAAGGACACAGTGCTTGGATACAATATGCATTGCGGAATAATCCAAATATTATAATTTTCATCGCTATTGGTTCATTTGACTTTCCAAATGGAGATTCAAATAGTACAAGACCAGATTGGGATACTTTCGCATCAGACAATGGTTTCAATTCTATTCAGGAATTTTATGATTACTATATAAACGAGGTTATACACAAAGAAATTGTGGATAAATTGAGAGATGAATTCCCTTCTACAAAAATATTTTCTATCCCAACTGGATGGGCTACTAAAAATTTAGCGCAAATGAAAATTGATAATGAATTGTTAGACGATATAAGCATGTTTGGCCCAAAATCAAGTTCCGTATTTACAGATGAAAAAGGTCATCAAGGGCAAATTGTTATCGAAACAGGAACAATGATATGGTTAAGTAGTATTTACAATATGGATTTATCTTCATTCAATTACGATACAGGATTTATTACAGACCTGCATGCTATCGCTCAAGACATTATCGATAGTCATGACTCAAATTACAAACAATAAGTTTTCAGGGCTGCATCATCTCGGAAAAATTCGAAAATTTCAATTTTGAGAGTTGCAAAAACATTTTTGTAACGAACAAACAAATATATCATGTTGCAAAACAATATTTTATAACAGAAATGAAATAATAAAGAGGTCAAAAATGACCTCTTGTCTATGATAGCTCCCACTATTATTCAAAGTTACAGCATGAATAAAATAAAATGTATCTTATACTCGTTAGACTGTAACAATGGAAAAGAAAATTTGTCTATAAAATAAAACGATATGAGAGAGATGCTTTTTGCATTTACGATCCTTCTAACTCTTAACTCTTGTTCGACCTTTAAATCAGGATTAACTATTCCTGCCAATCAAACATTCTTATTAGGCGAATTCAACAACAAAAACTATTCTGCGGAGTTGGTTAACAAATCAAATTTGACTGTTATAGTTAAGGCTGTAGTTAAAAAGACAGGCGAAGTAACTCAAAGTTTCGGATTAGCACCTAAAGGAAGAACTAAAGTTTATATCAGCAAAGATGAAATTGTTTATTTTGAAAATGAAAATGGAACAGAAGTGAAGGTTGATGTAATCCTCAGCAAGGGTATTGAAGGAATGAGATATATTGATAACCAATAAAAAACGGCTACACTATAATAGTATAACCGTTTTATTATTATAAGTTGCTCCTCCTCTTGGGCTCGAACCAAGGACCCTCTGATTAACAGTCAGATGCTCTAACCAACTGAGCTAAGGAGGAATGTTGCTTTTAATAAGCGAGTGCAAATATATATGTTTTTTTTATTTGCACAATAATTTTTATTTATTTTTTAGTTAAAAATTGCCTTGAATATGTCGTTCCCATTGGCAAAAACTACTAACCCTATTAGAATGAAAAATCCAACCATTTGTGCACGTTCTAAAAACTTTTCACTAGGCTTTTTACCACTAACCATTTCAAACAATAAAAACACCACATGACCACCATCTAAAGCAGGTATTGGTAACAAATTTAAAACGCCTAACATGATAGATAAAAATGCTGTTAGTGACCAAAAGGCTTGCCAACTCCAAAAGCTTGGAAACACATCATAAATGGCTTTAAAACCACCAACCCCTTTGTAAGCTCCAGTACTTGGGTTAAATATTTTTTTAAGCTGTACACCATAAGATGCTATTTGCGACGTAAACTTAGTAAAGCCTACTGTAAAGCTTTCAAAAAAGCCGTACTCTTTAGTAATGATATTAAAATACCCTAAGTCACTGTAATCTTTCATAGATCCGCCTTGTATAACTCCAAGTGTTGCATTGGCGTTAACATGAAGTGGCAACGTAATAACAGAACCATCTCTAACAATCTCTGCTTCTACATCTTGGCCAGCAAGGGTTTTTAGTACTGCCTTAGATTGATCTACATATTTAAACGGCATGCCATTTAAACTTAAAAAAGCATCTTTAGGTTGTAACCCTGCAGTAGCATTGGCAGAGGAATCTGGAACTTGAGCTATAATAAATGGCATTCGTAAATCAAAAAACGTTTTATCACCTCCCGTGCTTAATTTGCCAAGAAAATCTTCTGGTAATGCAATATCACGGGTAAAGCCATCTGAGTTTATAGTTAAGGTCTCAGCAGCAATAATCTGACTGCGAATCTCTGAAACCGAAGAGACTTTTTCACCATTAATAGCAACCAAATCATCCCCTGTTTTAATTCCTAAATCTGTAAGTATAGGATTGGTAATTAAATACCCGTCTTGGATACTGTCTGTAGAAATATCGGTATCTCCATAACCAAATGATAAAAACACATAAATGATGTAAGCCAAAATGAAGTTTACCGTAACTCCACCCAACATAATTATTAAACGTTGCCATGCTGGCTTAGAACGAAACTCCCAAGGTTGTACCGGTTGTGCCATTTGCTCGGTATCCATACTTTCGTCAATCATACCTGAAATTTTAACATAACCACCTAAAGGCAACCAGCCAATACCGTAAACGGTTTCTCCAATTTTTTTCTTGAATAAGGAAAACTTAACATCGAAAAACAAGTAAAATTTTTCTACACGGGTTTTAAAGGCTTTGGCAGGTAAAAAGTGTCCTAATTCATGCAACACAATTAACAGCGACAAACTCAATAAAAACTGTCCTATTTTTATAACAAACTCCATGGGGTAACTTTCATTTTATTTGCTACAAAAGTACTCTTTTGAATGTATTATGAAAATATTAACTGCTAATCCTTAGTTTTTTAACACCGATTTATAAAAAACACCATGATTTGTTGTTAATACCAATGCATAAACCCCTCTTGGTACGCTACCTAAATCTATTTGATCTGATACTGAAAAGTGCTGTATTAATTTACCCTGCAAAGTATATAATGCTATACCTTTAAGGTCTATAGCAGCAGGTAAACTAATTTGTAATTGTGCACTAGTAGGATTGGGATATATCTTGATTGCCGAAGCTAAAAATGCTTTTTCAATTGGTAAGGCATCATCATGAAAGACCAGATCACCATTAGATACCACATCATTATAGGGGTCAAAAACCACTTGAGACACTTGAAAAGGAACTGGTACATTAAACATTTGATTGTTTGATTGTAGGTCTAGAGTCACCAATGCTTCTTGGGCTTGGTCGTCATACAAAGCTAAAGTTATGGGGCCTTCAAAAAAGGATACCGAAGGGTCACTTTGCTGTTGACTTACCTCAACTGCTAAAGTGGTGCTGTTTTGCATATACGAGTTTATGGTATAACTAGGATAACCTTCCCCGTACAACCAATCGTTAAAAAATTCCGTCAGATTGGTATTAGAAGCCGTTTCAATAACGTCAATAAATGGGGCACTTTTTGCATAACCAAAGGCAAAATCAGGGTGGGATAGAAAGGTATTTATACTATTATAAAATGTATTGTCACTAAGAGTTTTTCTTAACATGTGTAATACCATAGCGCCTTTATAATAAGAAAGTCTAGAACTAAAAATACGTGACACGCTGGTAGTATCTTGGTCTGATAAATACACGCTACCATTAGGGGCACTGGTTACAATATTAGTGACACTATTTTTCCAACTGTTAAACGTAGCTTCCCCATCTAAATGTTCATATACCAAACCCGATAAATACGTAGCAAAACCTTCGTTTAACCAAATGTCCTTCCAGCTACCACAAGTTATTTTATTTCCAAACCATTGGTGTGCCAATTCATGAGCGATAAGATTTCTGCTAAAATTACCCATAAATGACACTGTAGTGTGCTCCATACCACCTCCCCAACCAAACTGGGCATGTCCATACTTCTCGTCTTCAAACGGATAGGGCTCAAACAAATCAATAAATAAATCCATGATATCTACGGTGACTGGTGTTGAAGCTTGAGCGTAAGCCAAATCTTCGGGATAAACGTAGTTAACCACATCAAAGGGATTACCATTATTGGGCACCACATCTGTATACACTTCATAATTGGTCACTGCAATGGCTATGAGGTAAGCTGGAATTAAATGTTGATGTCTGAAGTGGGTGGTCTTAAAATTACCATTGGTAACCTGACTCAATTCCATACCGTTGGCTACTGCTATATTCTCTTCGTTTAATGCATTGAATTTTGGCGTGGTTAAATAAATATCAACCGAGTCTATTTTATCTATAAGATCCTGTTTGCATGGCCACCAACCTTTGGCACCATAGGGCTCTGATAAAGTCCAAATAATGGGATGACCATTATGGTAAGATTGTTCAAAAGAATCAAAACCAGAACTTACAGGATTTCCTGAATAAGAAATGGCAATAGAATCTAAAACTCCCGAATTAATGGTCTGTGGCAGTTGGACAACCACTTCATCATTGGAATGTGAGAAACTCAAAGGGGAATTATCATACAAATAAGTTACTGCAGTGACCGTCATATTATCTGTTAATTCCATAACCATACTATTCATATCGCTTTTGGCTTTGAAATGTGTAGATACCGTACCTGATATAAAGGCTTGTTCAGGATCCACATCCAAATCTAATTTGTGGTAGGAAATGTCATAATTGCCTGTGTTGGTATTAGTTTGATAGGCCATGCGTTTAAAGGCACTTCGTGCCTCTTGAATACGCCGTGTTTCAAAATCTTTGTTAAAATCTTTATTAAAGTCTTTTTTATAGTCTTGTGCCCAGCTTAAGGGCATTGCAATTAGAAAACAAAACAGTATGCGAAAAGCCATAATAAAGAAGTTTAATCTAAAATTACATTTTTTTTCAACATGCCCTTATCTTTGCATTTCAAACAGTTAAAAGATGTTATCAATTTTAAAAGCCTATAAAACCCTTTGGATTGTCCTTTTTGTGCTGTCTATTATCATTGTATCTTTATTTTACAAAGCACTAAAACCCAAACAATCATTACCTATTTACCAACCTGCTATGGTGGCTTTTGATCTTGTTGATAGTACCATTCAACACCAAAAAAAATACCATAAAATAGGCAATTTCGAACTGCTTAATCAAAATGGTAAAATAGTTAATAACGCCACTTACAAAGACAAAATATATGTGGCTGATTTCTTTTTTACCACCTGTCAAACCATATGTCCAATCATGACGAATCACATGGTTGAACTTCAAGAAGTCTTCAAAAATGATGATGAAGTCATGTTGTTATCACACACCGTAACACCAGAAATAGATTCTGTAGCCCAATTAAAAGCTTACGCCTTATCTAAAGGTGTTATAGATTCTAAATGGAATTTAGTTACGGGATCAAAAAAACACATTTATAAGTTGGCTCGTAAAAGTTATTTGGCTGTAAAAACATCGGGCAATGGTGATGCTTATGACATGATTCATACTGAAAACTTCATGCTCATCGATAAAAAAGGTCAAATACGTGGTTTTTATGATGGTACCAACGCAGAAGACATACAAAGAATCATTTCTGATATAGCTATTCTAAAGGAAAACGGATAAATTAATTTCTCGAGTTAAAGCATTTGCCTTTCATAATTTTGAATTACTTTTGCTTTTTTATAATCAATCTAAATAAGCTTGAAAGAGACTCTTGCAAACCTTAAAAGAGGTGAAAAGGCCATTATAAGCGATACCTCATCCAATGAAATCCCTTTGAAATTATTAGAAATGGGATGTCTTCCAGGCAATGAAGTATCCTTAGTAGCTGTGAGACAATTCTCTGATCCCATGTATCTTAATGTTAATGGCACACATTTAGCCATTAGAAAAGAAACTGCTCAACATGTACTTATTGAAAAAATAACTCATGAGTAAACAAATTAAGGTCGCTTTAATTGGAAATCCCAACACCGGAAAAACTTCTGTATTTAATGCCCTTACAGGATTAAATCAAAAGGTTGGAAACTATCCCGGTATTACTGTTGAAAAAAAGGAAGGGGTTTGTAAACTTCCTCGTGGTATCAAAGCACATATTATTGACTTACCCGGAACTTACAGTCTTAATGCATCATCATTAGATGAAAATGTGGTTATTGAATTATTGCTTAATAAAAACGATAAAGACTTTCCAGATGTGGCCGTTTTAGTAAGTGATGTGGAGAATCTTAAACGAAACCTCTTACTGTTTACTCAAATTAAGGATTTAGAAATTCCTACAGTTTTGGTCGTTAACATGGCAGACCGCATGGACTATAGAGGGATTAGTTTAGATATTACTTATTTAGAAAAGGCATTAAACACAAAAATTGCCTTAATAAGCACCCGAAAAAATACAGGAATAGAAGATTTAAAATCTTTAATAATAGACTATAAATCCTTATCACTTGAACCATGCATTAATACTTCGGAGATAGACCACGAGTATTTTAAAGGGTTACAAAATACTTTTCCAAATCAGTTACTCTATAAGCTTTGGCTTGTTATAACCCAGGATGTTAATTTTGGGAAGATGAGCAGAAATGAAATTGATGACCTATCACAATTCAAAACAAAATCTAATACCGATTTAAAACGTCTGCAACAAAAAGAAACGATTAAAAGGTATCAATTTATAAATAACGTTCTAAAACAAGGACAGCAAATTGACTTATCAACCGCCAAAGACTTGAGAATACGTTTGGACCGTATACTCACGCATAAATTCTGGGGGTATATAATTTTCTTCTTGATTTTACTATTAATATTTCAAGCCATTTACGATTGGTCATCCATACCTATGGATTTTATAGATCAAATTTTTGCATCGAGTAGTGAGTGGATCAAGAATAATTTACCTTCTGGTGATTTTACAAATTTAATTGCAGAAGGAATTATTCCTGGCCTTGGAGGGATTGTAATCTTTATACCGCAAATAGCCTTCTTATTTCTATTTATTGCCATTTTAGAAGAAACGGGGTACATGAGTAGGGTTGTCTTGTTAATGGATCGCATTATGAGACGCTTTGGATTGAGTGGTAAAAGTATTGTCCCACTAATTTCAGGAACGGCCTGCGCCATTCCTGCTGTAATGGCCACAAGAAATATTGAGAATTGGAAAGAAAGGCTAATTACTATTTTAGTTACGCCTTTTACAACATGCTCTGCACGCTTACCTGTTTATCTTATTATAATCTCATTGGTAATTCCGGAAGGGCGTTTATTTGGTTTAAGCTACCAGGCATTAACACTAATGTTATTGTATTTTATTGGCTTCATTACCGCCATTGGAGCTGCCTATATTTTGAATAAAGTGCTTAAAATAAAAAGTAAAACATACTTTGTTATTGAAATGCCTAACTATAAGCTGCCTATTTTTAAAAACGTAGTTATTACTGTCATAGAAAAAACCAAATCCTTTGTTTTTGGTGCAGGTAAAATCATACTTGCCATCTCCATAATTTTATGGTTTCTGGCTTCATACGGTCCAGGGAAAGATTTCAATAACGCTGAAGAAATTGTAACGACTAAATTTGCAGATGCCAACTTGAGCAGTGAAGATTTAGAAAAAGAAATAGATGCCTACAAACTAGAGCACTCTTTTATTGGTTTAACCGGGCGTGGTATAGAACCTATTATTAGACCTTTAGGTTACGATTGGAAAATAGGGATCGCTCTTATTAGTTCGTTTGCCGCTAGAGAGGTATTTGTAGGAACATTAGCAACAATATATAGTGTGGGTAGTGATGAGGAAGAAACCATTAAAAACCGCATGCAAAATGAAGTAAATCGCTATACAAAAAAGCCTCTTTTTAATCTCGCCTCTGGAATTTCATTACTACTATTTTATGCATTCGCCATGCAATGTATGAGTACATTAGCTATTGTTAAAAAAGAAACAAACTCCTGGAAATGGCCTATGCTACAATTGTTTAGCATGAGTTTATTTGCCTATATTGTGGCCCTTATTGTGTATCAAATTCTAAAATAAATGAATGTCATTATTCAATACATACTTGCCTTTTCAGCACTTTCTATTGCTGTAATTTTTTTATTTAAGAAATTTGTTTGGTGGCCTAAAAAAAATACTTCTAAAACCTGTAGTGGTAAAAATTGCGGTTGCCATTAACCTAACCCAACGTCCAAAGTCATCATTACAATAAAACCCCCTATAAATCCAAGAGTAGCAATATCGGTATATTTATCTCGTTGGGTTTCAGGAATGACTTCTTCAACAACTACAAAAATCATGGCTCCTGCCGCAAACGCTAAAGCGTAAGGTAAAATTGGTTGGAAAAAGGTAACAGCCAATGCTCCAATGACAGCTGAAATTGGTTCAACAATTGCGGACATTTGTCCATACCAAAAGCTTTTAAATTTGCTAACTCCATGACGTCTTAATGGCATTGATACCGCTAAACCCTCTGGGAAATTTTGAATACCAATTCCTAAAGCTAATGCTACAGCTCCTCCTATTGTAGCTTCCGGAATTCCTGCTGCTACACCCCCAAATAAAACACCTACAGCCAATCCTTCAGGGATATTGTGTAAAGCAATTGCCAACACTAAAAGAATGGTACGGTGCCATGGCGTTTTAACGCCTTCTTTTTCTTCTTCTCTAAAGTTTATATGTAAGTGTGGTAATACTTTATCTAGTCCGAAAATAAACAGGGCGCCAAATGCAAAACCTACAACTGCAGGAATTACTTTTACAAAACCTTCTCCTTCGCTCATCTCGATACCTGGCGCCAATAAACTCCAAAAACTTGCCGCTACCATAACACCACCCGTAAATCCTAACATACCATCTAAAAGCGCTCTATTCATGCCTCTAACAAAAAACACCAAAGCTGCTCCTGCAGCGGTAAGGATCCATGTAAATAAAGAGGCATATAAGGCCCCCAAAACAGGGTCTATGGTTTCAAAATATTGAATTACATTTTCTATCATATCAATGCATTTTAACATATATATTATTAGCGACTGCTTTTGAAATATTTAATTCAGAATCATGAATTATAATGGTCATTGATTCATCAAAAGATTCTTTTTCTAGTACTTTGATTTGAGTTCCCAACGCTATTTTATGCTTATCGAGATATTTTAAAAACTCAGCCGAAGAGTCTAATACGCCTACACAAGTACACAAATCATTTATGGCAACTTTAGATAAACTTACCTTATCTAGAACAAAAATATTACCATCCTTATCTGGTATGGGATCGCCATGTGGATCGTGAGTTGGAAATTCCAAAAAAGCATCTATCTCATTAATTAATTTAGGGGATTTAATATGTTCCAGTTGTTCTGCCACATCATGAACTTCATCCCAAGAAAAATTAAGCTTTTCTACTAAAAACACCTCCCATAAACGATGTTTACGGACAACATTAGCAGCAATTTTATGACCCTTATCTGTTAAACTAACGCCTTGATATTTTTTATAAATCACATAATCTTTATCTGCTAATTTCTTAGACATGTCAGTAACAGAAGACGCTTTTGTATCCATTTTTTCAGCAATAGCGTTAGTGCTAACAGTCCCTCCTATTTGGCGCTCTAGATGATAAATTGCTTTTAAATAATTTTCCTCTGATAAGGTTATCATGTATAAAAATTTTTACAAATATAGCTTTATTTTACTAATCCAAATATATTTTTAGACAAGTCTAAAATTTATTTTAAATTTGCAAGAAAAATTGAGAATGATCCCAAGAATTATATTTGTTATCTTAATTTTAAGTCAGTTTCTATATGGTCAAGAGGGCTATACAATTTCTGGTGTAGTCACATCACAAGGTGATCCCGTTCCTTATGCTAATGTTTATCTAGAAACTACATCTTTAGGAACAATTAGTAATGTTGAAGGCTTCTATGAAATTAAAAATGTTCCTGAAAACGTTTATGCTGTTGTGGCTTCAATGAATGGATTTGAAACCATTAAGAAACAAGAGACTATTAATAATGACACTACGCTTAATTTTAATTTAGAAATAGACCTTTTAGATGAAATTGTAATTACTGGTACAAGAACTTTTAAAAGAAAAAATGACGCTGCAGTAATCGTTAATATTTTAAACAGTGAAAACCTTAATGCCTTTCAAGCATGTAATTTATCAGATGGTCTTAAATTTCAACCGGGCTTAAGAGTTGAAACAGATTGTCAAACCTGTAATTACACACAACTTAGAATTAATGGTCTTGGTGGTGGTTATTCTCAAATTTTAATTAATGGACGGCCAATATTTAGCCCACTAACAGGTTTATATGGATTAGAGCAAATTCCAACGAATATGATTGAACGCATTGAAGTGATTAGAGGAGGGGGCTCATCGCTTTATGGCTCTAGTGCTATAGGTGGTGTTGTGAATGTGATTACAAAAGTCCCGAAGTCTAATAATTTTGATTTCAATTATACCTATCAAAACATAAATGGTGGGGCTGATGACCATATCATTTCAGGTAATGCAACGGTGGTTTCTAAATCTGAAAACGCTGGAATTTCACTTTTCGTCAATAACCGAAATCGAGACTTCTATCACCATAACTATGATAATTTTTCTGAATTAACCACTCTTAAGAATAATTCTTTTGGTGCAAATTTTTTCTTTTTACCATCTGAAAATCAAAAGCTTGAGGCCAGTTTAAGTAAATTAAATGAGTATCGTTACGGCGGTGAAATGGATAACGGTCCCGTATATTTAGCGCAACAAGCAGAAGAGCGAACTCACGATGTATTAATGGGAAGTTTAGACTATCAACTAAATTTTAACAATGATAATAGCGCTCTTATAAGCTATTTTGCTGGACAACAAACAGACCGCGATCATTACACAGGTATTTTCCCTGACGAAGGAAAAGCTATTTTGGAACATATTTCAAACCCGCCTTATGGCACTTCAAATACAACTACACTGCAAGGAGGTATTCAATTAAATCATAGACTGAACGATTTTTTAAATGGCAGTAATGTACTTACTGTTGGTACTGAATATTTGGTTGATGATGTCTTGGATATTATTGATTCTTACAATTATAAGATTGATCAAACCACAAAAAATTTAGGCACCTTTTTCCAAAGTGACTGGGAAATTACTTCGAAATTAAATTTACTCTCAGGAGTTAGAGTAGACAACAATAATCTTGTTGACAATTTAATATTAAGCCCTCGCTTCTCCTTACTCTATAAATCTGACTCTAATTTTCAATTCAGAACAAGTTGGAGTACGGGATTTAGAGCGCCTCAAGCTTTTGATACGGATTTACATATCGCATTTGCTGGTGGTGGTGTATCTCGCATTACTCTTGCAGATGATTTGAAAGAAGAATATTCAAATAGCTTCAGTGGGTCTATTAATTATGATAAATCAATGGAAGATTTTGTTGCAGGATTTACTTTAGAGGGATTTTACACCAGATTAAAAGATGCATTTTATCTTAATCCTATTGGAGAAGATGAATTTGGTCAACGGTTTGAAAAACAAAATGGTGATGCAGCGGTTGTGAGAGGTTTAACCATAGAAGCAAGAGCTAACTACAATAAAAAGTTGCAGTTGGAAACTGGTTTTACTGTTCAAACTAGTAAATATGACACAGGTGTTGAAACTATTGAAGGACTTGATCCAAAAAGAGAATTTTTAAGAACTCCTAATCAATATGGTTTTGCTACTTTAAACTTTACCCCTAATGCAAAATTTAAGACCAATTTAAATTATGTGTTCACGGGTGACATGCTAATTGCTCATTTTGCAGGTGCGCCAGAACAGCTTGTTAATAATTATAAACGTTCACCTTCATTTCATGAGTTTAGTTTCAAAAGTAGTTATCAATTTGATCTCAATAATCTTAATACAGGTTTAGAAATTTTTGGAGGTATTAAAAACATTTTCAATACCTACCAAGAAGACTTTGACACCGGTAAAAACAGAGACAGCAATTATGTTTATGGGCCAGCTATACCGAGAACTTTTTTTATTGGCTTAAGAATTCTATCCTTGTAAAAATCTTATTACACGCATTTAACATACATTACTAGTCTTTTTATTAATTTTGCATCAAAATTTAATTTTAATCATGAAAAAATTTGCCTCATTTATTTGTATGCTTTTTATAGCTGCAACTCTTACTAACTGTTCTTCAGTTAAAGTATTAGACACTTGGAAAAGTGACTCAGTATCTGAATTAGATAATAATTTTTTGGTTATAGCCAGAACTTCTAATAATCAAGCGCGTATTGCTTTTGAAAGTGAAATTGCCAATCAAATGCGCGCCACAGGGAAAAAAGCTACAGAAAGCTATTCTAAATTTCCAAAAGTAAACTTTGAAAAAGAAATGACCGATGAAAGAAAGCAAATGATTAGAGATGTTCTTAAAAACGAAGGTTTTGATGGTGTTGTATTAAGTGTTATAAAAGACTACCAAGAATCTACAAGAGTTCAAGAAGATGGAGGTTATTACGCCGGTGGTTTTTATCCTAACATGTATCCTGGTTATTATCATACTGGAGGTTTCTATGGATACTTCTACCACCCTATGGCCTACTCAACGTATGGAAGCTATGTACCTTCTACAACAACAGTAAGCACCGTTAAAACTTATGTTTTAGAAACTGTTGCTTACAACTTGAAAGCAGACAAAGAAAATCAACTCGTAGCTGTTGTAACCACACAAATTGAAGATCCTCAAAGTGTGACTAAAGTTGCTTCAGAATATGTTAAGAAAATTACTAAGGCTTTTCAAAAGTAAGCCTTATACTTATCAATAAAAAAAAGCAGTCTAATTAGACTGCTTTTTTTATAAACCTCTTTCATTTTGAAGCTGCTCATAAGCTTCTTGAACCTGTCTAAATTTCTCCTGAGCGCCTTTTTGGTGCTCTTTCCCTAGGTGAATAACTTTGTCAGGATGATACTTTTTAACCATTTTTCGATAAGCCTTCTTGATTTCATCATTGGTTGCTTTTGGGTCAACTTCTAATATTTTATAGGCTGAAATTTTATCAGAAACAAACATGGCTTTGATACTTTCAAAATCGTTCAAACTGATCCCCAAATAATTTGAAATGATTTTTATGGTCTCTATTTCTTTCGAGTGCACATGACCATCTGCTGCTGAAATACCAAATAAAAAATGAAGTAATTGCAAACGTGAAGCATGAGACATCATTTGTTTTATTTGAAGACACACTGCCCGCTTGGAAATTTCTTGCTTATTGATTTCTTTAAATAATTTAAACGCATGATTAGAACGGTCTCTACCATACATAGACACAAATTGCTTCCTCACAAAATCCAATTCACGTTGGTCTTGTTTACCATCAGATTTTATAACAACAGAAGCCAATACTAAAAGGCTCACTTCAAAATCACCTGACTGTGTTCTGGGTCTTGAATTATGACCTATTGTATAGGTTGATTTTTGAAATTCCTTATTAACTGCAACACCATCAAATAAAGATGCGGCAGCAAATCCAATTATAGCGCCAATAGGTCCACCAAAAGTCCAACCTATTCCTGCTCCAATCCATTTTGCAAAACTCATAAATTCTATTTTAATATGAATTGTCAATCTCTGTGCCAAGCTGAATTGGCATTAAAAACTGACCTTCTGTCATATTCTCTTAAGTAATTTTCTAATTCACATGCATTTGCATGGTTTTTGACTAATTTTATTTAAAATTTAAAAATATATAAACATGTATCCACAAGAAATCGTTCAACCAATGCAAGAAGATTTAACTTCTGCTGGGTTTACATCTTTACATACTTCAGAAGACGTTGAGTCTGCCATTAATAAACAAGGGACTACTTTGGTGGTTGTTAATTCTGTTTGCGGTTGTGCTGCTGCCAATGCGCGCCCAGGTGCAAAACAAAGTCTTTCCAATGAAAAAACTCCAGATCATTTAGTTACTGTATTTGCAGGAGTTGATAAAGATGCCGTAACTAAGGCTAGAGAATTCATGGTGCCATTTCCACCCAGTTCACCAAGCATGGCCTTATTTAAAAATGGGGAGTTAGTTCACATGCTTGAGCGCCATCATATTGAAGGTCGCCCTGCAGAATTAATTTCTGAAAACTTAAAAGACGCTTTCAATGAGCATTGCTAATTAAAATACTATGCTTGCATAATCTTTAAATGGCTAAAACCACGTAATTATACGTGGTTTTGTTATTTTTGGCGCTTATATGAAAAACATCCTCTCTTATATATTATCTGTTGGGTTTTACTTGTGTTTCGGATTAGCTCTGGTAATATTTCATCCCATACAATGGATTAGCTTTAATGTATTTGGGTACAAAGCACATAAAAAAAGTGTAGACATATTGCAGCTGTTCTTGCTAAGATCTTTAAATATCTTGGGCTCTAAAATAAGTTTTGAAAATACTTTTGAGATTCCTGATAAAAATCCAGTTATTGTTATTGCTAATCATCAAAGCATGTACGACATCCCCCCTATAATTTGGTATTTAAGAAAATACCACCCTAAGTTTATTAGTAAAATAGAACTTGGAAAAGGAATCCCTAGTGTTTCCTATAATTTAAGACACGGCGGTTCTGTGCTAATTGAACGTAAAAACCCAAGACAATCGCTTCCTGCCATTATGAGATTTGCTGATTATATTCGAGAAAACAATAGAACTGCAGTTATTTTCCCTGAGGGCACTAGAAGCAAGACTGGAGTTCCTAAAAAATTTCAACACAAGGGCCTTGAAATTTTGTTTAAGAAAATACCAAATGCCTCAATAGTTCCGTTATCAATTAATAACTCTTGGAAAATTCAAAATAAAGGTAGCTTTCCTTTAGGGATTGGTGCTCACATAAAGTTTAAAGTGCACCAACCTTTAAAATTGAGTGATTTTGAAACATCAAAAGAAGCCATTAATCATATTGAATCAGTCATTAATAAAAATATCATTCAGTTACCACATTAACAACCTTAATTGTTTAAGTAACTGCCTAAAACAAAAATTATGTCATTAAAAAATGTGCGTTTAGAAGTCATGAATTTCCTTGAAAAGGATGTTGATACTCTCATTCAAAAATACCTGATCCCAATTGAAGACATATGGCAACCTTCTGATTTTTTGCCTAACCCTGACAGCAATTCCTTTTTTGATGAAATCAAAGAAATTAGAGAATTAGCAAAAGAGCTTCCTTATGATTTTTGGGTGGTACTTGTTGGTGACATGATTACTGAAGAAGCGCTTCCTACCTATGAATCTTGGTTGATGGAAGTAGAAGGTGTTGGGCAAACGGAAAGAAATGGTTGGTCTAAATGGGTAAGACATTGGACTGCAGAGGAAAACAGACATGGTGATGTGCTAAATAAATACCTTTATTTATCAGGGAGAGTAAACATGAGAGAAATTGAAAAAACCACACAGTATTTAATCTCTGATGGTTTTGATATTGGAACAGATAGAGATCCCTATAAAAACTTTGTTTATACCAGTTTTCAAGAATTGGCCACTTATATTTCACATAACAGGGTTTCTAAAATTGCAAAAACCAAAGGCAATAAGCAATTGGCCAAAATGTGTCGTATTATTTCAGGTGACGAAATGCGCCACCACAATGCTTATTCAGAATTTGTTAGACGTATTTTTGAGGTAGACCCTAGCCAAATGATGATGGCGTTTCATTACATGATGAAACGTAAAATTGTAATGCCTGCACATTTTTTAAGAGAATCTGGAGATAAAATTAGTTCTGCTTTTGAAGAGTTTTCTAATACTGCACAACGCATAGGTGTTTATACTGCTATGGACTATGTTGAAATATTGGAAAAACTTATTAAAACATGGGATTTAGATAAAATCTCTAATCTTACAGATGAGGCAGAAAAAGCCAGAGACTATTTAATGAAACTCCCTGCAAGGATGGCTAGAATTTCAGAACGACTCACTATTCCAGAAAATTCTTTTAAATTTAAATGGGTTGAACCTGCATTAGTTTCTTAAACACACTCTCATGATAAATCAAGATGTCATCATAGAAAACACAAAACAATTTGTGAAATCAACGTTGATGTCTGCTGAGGGAGGACATGACTGGTTTCATGTTGAACGTGTATTGAAAACAGCTGTTTATATTGCTAAAAAAGAAAAAGCCTCTCTGTTTATGGTTAAATTGGGAGCCTTACTTCATGACATTGCTGACAGTAAATTTCATGAAGGTAATGAAGAAATAGGTCCATTAATTGCTGAAAAATTTTTAAAAAGTCAGAACATTTCTCAATCTGACCTTGAGCATGTGATCAATATTATTAAGTATGTTTCCTTTAAAAATAGTTTTGATAATACTGTTTTTGAGAGTATAGAGCTGGAAATTATTAAAGATGCTGATCGTCTAGATGCTATTGGTGCCATTGGTATAGCACGATGTTTTAATTACGGTGGTTTTAAAAACAGGTTGATTTATGATCCAGATATCTCAATAGTGTCTCACAAAAATAAAACATCATATAAAAACTCTACGGCACCTAGTTTTAATCATTTTTATGAAAAACTATTGCTTTTAAAAGACCTCATGCATACAAAAACTGCCAAGGATTTGGCTGAAGAACGCCATGAATTTATGATAAAATACATTGAGCAATTCAAAAAAGAATGGCATCTTGAATCTTAAATTGTGTACTTTTATTACCTATAATTAGTTCATGGCAGACGTATCTATTTCAAAAAAAAAACCATCCTACCCTGTTAATTCAAAACTTAAGGGCTATCTCAAGTCCTATAAAAGAGATATAAAAATTCCTGTTTTTTATGACGATTTAACGCGCTTCCAAGGATCTGTTATTGTATATGATAAAAACGACGAGGACACGCTATGGATAAGAGTTTATTACAGTGACTTTGAACGTGAAGAAATAGATTTAAGTTTAAAAAAAGTATACACCTTACTTCATTCTGACGGTAACGACGCTACAATACCCTTTTTAAATGTTGATGCTATAGACTATTGCACCTTTGGAAACTCTAAGCCTTTTAGAATAAAAATAAGAAACACCTTAAATGATAATTTTACCTATTTCTATGTTAAAAAAGCAGATGCCTCAAGGGTTTATGGTCTTGAACTGGAACATATGCTTTCACCTTACAATTTAAATTTTTTGGTTTACAAAGACACTCTAATTGAAGAACATATTGCTGGAATTCCTGGGGATGTTTTCATTGATACCATGTTAGAAAAATGTACTGAAGCTGAAAAATCTCAGATTGCTAAAGAGTTTGTAAAGTTTAATGAACGCTGTATGATTAGACTATTAGGAGACATGCGCTCATATAACTATGTCATTGTTCCTACTCATGATTTTGACCAAGTGGTCTATAAAATTAGAGCTATTGACTTTGATCAACAATGCTATGAGGGAAAATTTAAAATATACAGACCTCAATTTTTTAAGGAGAATAATCAAATGGTAGATCTGGTATCTGAAAAATTTCAAAAAGCATCAATTTATCAATACAAATTAGAGGAACGCTCAACAGTTGCCAAAAGAATGCTAAGTTATAAGAGCCGAGTAAATAAGCTTTTAGACTGCATGATTAACGATCATATATCAACAAAAACCCATGTAAAAATGCTTAAAGAAACCATTTTTGAATACACCAATCATGAAATCTTTTTGGATTGTAAAAATATGGGGGAAATTTTAAATAAATCTCTGGTGTATCTTAAGGAAAACTTTGAAAGTGGTCATTTTAAAATTAACAGATCAAACTAATTTCCTTTAAAATTGGCCTTTCTTTTCTCAAGAAATGCTGAAGTTCCTTCCTTGAAGTCATCTGTCTCAAAACATTTAGCAAAATTTTCAATTTCTAATTCATAACCGTCTTTGTCATGATCATTACAAGCATTAATTGCTTGAATAGCAAAACCTATTGCTTTAGGAGAGTTTGCAATAATTTTTTGACATAAAGACTCTACAAATGGTAATAAATTGTCAGGCTCTACCACATAATTTAAAAGCCCCCATTCCAAACCTTCCTCTGCAGTTACCATTGAAGCTGTTAAAATCATTTCCATAGCTTTACCTTTTCCAACCAAATGAGTGAGTCTTTGGGTGCCCCCATAACCAGGAATTACTCCTAAAGAAACTTCCGGCAATCCCAATCTAGCATTATTACTGGCTACTCTGAAATGACATGACATGGCTAACTCTAATCCACCACCCAATGCAAATCCATTGACTGCAGCAATAACAGGCTTTGAACACTGTTCAATAAATGAAAATAATTTAGATTGACCTTGATGTGACAATCGTTTAGCTTGTTCATAATTAAAATTGGCAAATTCACTTATGTCTGCACCTGCAACAAAGGCTTTTGGCCCTGACCCTGTGATTATTATAGCTTTAACAGAAGTGTTGTTTTGTAGACTTGAAATCGCAACATGTAATTCTGATATCGTTTCACTATTTAAAGCGTTTAATTTTGAAGGCCTATTTATTGTGATTATAGCAACTTGCGTATCTATTTGGCAGGTGATGTTATTGTATGTCATAATTATTTTGGAAAAACAAGATTAAATGTAGTGCCTTCTTCCTCTGAAGATTTAAAAGTAATTGCCCCTTTGTATGTTTCTATGATATTTTTAACCATTGGTAAACCTAACCCCATCCCACTAGTCTTAGTGGTAAACTTGGGCTCAAAAACTCTAGGTTTGTTTTTTTCTGAAATACCATGCCCGTTATCTGTAACACTAAGTGTTACCTCTTCTAAATTTTCTTCTAAAATAACCTCAATCTTTTTTTTATCTTGATTTTCAGGTATAGATTGGATTGCATTTTTTACAAGATTAGTAATAACTCTAATCATTTGTGTTCTGTCAAACATCAATAGAATACAATCGGAATTAGTAACAAAAGAAATATATGGTTCATTAAAAATATCAAGAGCTAGGCGCACAGTTTCTACTAGGTCTAATTGTTCTTTTTTTTGTTCTGGTAAGTTAGCAAAACTTGAAAAAGCAGAAGCTATGGAACTCATAGTATCTATTTGTTGAATAAGGGTTTTTGAATACTCCTTGAGTTTAAGCTTAACGTCTGGATCACTTGCATCAAATTTATTTTCAAAACTCTGAACTGTAAGTCGCATTGGTGTTAACGGGTTTTTAATTTCATGAGCTACTTGTTTAGCCATTTCACGCCATGCCTGTTCCCGTTCAGATTTTGCAAGTATTACAGCACTCTCCTCTAACTCATCTATCATTTTATTATAAGAATTCACTAAGGTTGAAATTTCAATACTTGATGATGTCACTTCAATTTTTTGATTCCGCGTTTCTAAACGCGTTGTTTTTAGAACATCATTTATCGTCTTTAAAGACTTTGTAATGTATTTAGATAAAAAGTATGCAATAACTACAGCTATTATTAACATGAGTACATAAGCGTAACTCAAATTGGTCAATAGGAGTTGCAGCTCTTTTTGTAGAAAATCATTGTTCTCTAAATAAGGTAGGTTGAGTATTGCTATAGGGTTATTTCTGTTATCATATATGTAAGAATATGAAGACAGATAGGACTCTCCGGTCTCAAAATGTTTACTTACATAACGGTGTTCTGCAGTAAGTTTAAGTTCATTAAGAATTGACTCCGTAAGCGGACCATTTGTGTCATCAATATTAAAACTAGCCTTCGAAGATTTTATAAATTGTCCGTCAAGATCATACAGATTTAATTCCATTTTATGAACTACACTAATATCATAAAGACTGGTTTCAAATGATTCTTGAAGTTCTTTAGTTGAAAATTTTTCTAATTCATTTTGTTTTTTGTTTAGGAGTATCCTAATATGATCTTTAATATTTTCTTCCTTTCTCGAAAGGCGTTTATCGTGATAAGCTTGTGTTTCGTTATTATATTGAGATATGGTTACAATAGCTATAAGAAGAGACGCTATGATTACCAAAAAAATCATAGCTATAAAAATTCGAGTTCTTAATGAAAATTTAGGTAGCGCCATACAAAATTACTTTTCTCTAACAGACTTATATAGCTTATATCCTAACATAATTAAAACCCCTAAGATTATTAAACCGACTAGTCCAAAAATCCAATTTAATGCATTCTTTAAAATGACAAGAAAAACAACTGCAAACAATATAAAAGTAGCCCCTTCATTCCATATCCTCATATAATTTGAGGATTTAATAATAATATCATTTTGAAGGGCTTTAAAATAAATATGCGTTTTAATTTGATAAATAAAAAGTGCGATAACAAAACCTAATTTAACATGCATCCAAGGTTGTTTTAACCAATCTGGTAAAAGTATTAATAACCAAATGGCAAATAACGTCGCCAAAATAGCTGATGGCCATGTTATGATATACCATAACCGCTTAGTCATTATCTTTAATTGTGTTGTTAAAATTTCTTTTTCTGGTGAGGGTTTTTCACTTGCTTCAATATGATAAACAAACAATCTGGGGATATAAAATAATCCAGCAAACCATGTAATAACAAAAATGAGATGAAAGGCTTTTATATAATTATAATATTCCAAAATCTTACTTTTTTATAAATTTAAGTATTTCGTTAATTAGTTTTTAACTTAAGTTTTACTTCTCGTCTTAAAAAATAAGCCGTAATTAAGGTAGATAAAACATCTGAGATTGGAAATGAAATCCAAACTCCTAACTCACCATAAAACTTTGGTAAAATTAAAATCAATGGGATAAAAAAGAACCCTTGACGAGATAAAGTTAGTAATAACGCTGGTTTAGCCTTTCCAACAGCTTGAAAATATGCTGCACCAATTAATTGAATTGCAATAATAGGTGTAGCCGCAAATACCCAAAGCATTGCGGATGGTGCTTTAGATAAAACCAATGTGTCTTTTGTAAATAACAAGATAATCTGTTCTGGAAAAACCACAAGGAAAATAAACACAAAACTAGCTAACAAGGTTGCATAAATTGTAGCTGTATTAATTGTCTGTTTTACACGCCCCATTAAAGAGGCTCCATAATTATATCCAGCTATAGGTAAAAACCCTTGAGTAATACCATATACTGGAAAAAGTGAAAACATAAGCATTCTTGCTATAATGGCGTAAACTACAACTAAAGTCTCACCGCCTAACCCAAACAAAATATTATTCATTAGAAGGTAAGTGATACTTACCATAGCCTGTCTGCTTAATGTTACAAAACCCAAGCTACTTATCTCCTTAACAAGAGAAAATATAGGAATGAAATGATTTAATTTTAATTTTAATTCGGTACGCCCGGAAAGAAAAAACCAAAGAATGAATACAAAACTCAAAAAGTAAGAACCTGTTGTTGCCCAAGCAGCACCATACATTCCAAATTCAAAGACCTTAATGAAAATATAATCTAAAAATAAGTTGCTTACGGAAGGAATCAACATGGCATACATGGCATATTTTGGTTTACCCTCAGCTCTGATCACCGTATTACCCATCATACATAATGCAAGAATTGGCACACCATATAAGACAATGACATAATAGATTTTAGCTAAAGAAAAAATATTTCCTTTTCCGCCAAATAAAGGTATTATTTGAGATTGAAAAATTAATCCAAAAACAACTAAAAATACCGTTAAACTTAAAGTTAGTGTTATTTGATTTCCAAATGTCTTAAGGGCTTTTTCGGAGTTGCCAGCACCAAGAGCTCTAGATAATACAGATGAGCCTCCAACTCCAATAGCCATTCCTAATGCAGCAATAAAAAAAGAGACTGGTAATACAATATTAATGGCTGCTATAGCTGTAGTGCCAATCCAATTACCTACAAAAATAGTGTCAACTAAAATATTTAAAGACATTACCAGAATACCAACTGATGCAGGCAATGCTTGCTTAATTAACAAACTTCCAATGGACTGGCTTCCAAGAGCTTTAGAGGAAAGCTTAGACATGCATTAAAAAGGACTTTTACTAGTTGCCCAATTATTAATCCAATGAACTAAAACATCAACCCATTTATCATTCGAATTTAAACATGGAATTGTTGTAAAATTATCCCCACCAACCTCATGAAAAATTTCCTCACCTTCCATGGCTATTTCTTCTAAAGTTTCTAAACAATCACTTACAAATGCAGGTGTAACAATAGCCATATTCTTAACTCCCTCTTTCCCAAGACGCTCTATGGTTCGGTCTGTGTAAGGTTGAAGCCAAGGGTCAAAACCCAGTCGAGACTGAAAAGATGAAGAATACGTTCCAGGTTTAAGTCCTAATTTTTCACCAACCAATCGAGTAACTTCAAGACACTGATGTCTGTAACAAAACTGGTGCGCTTTTGATGCGGTAACACAACAACTCCCATCAATTTTACAGTGTGATTTTGTTACATCACTCTTTCTAATATGACGTTCTGGGACACCATGATATGAAAATAACAGATGTTCATAATTTTTACCTACAAGACTATTTGAAATACTTTCAGATAGAGCGTCAATATATATTGACTGATTATAAAATGCTGATAATGATTCTAATTTAATATTAGGGTACTTTAAGGCTCTTATCTCTTCAGCTAAAACTAAAATAGTTTCAGTAGTAGCCATAGCATATTGCGGATATAATGGAATCATAAAGACGTGCTCAACACCCTTTGCAACCAACTCCTCAATACCTTCTTCAATGGTCATACTTCCATAGCGCATTGCTAAAGCAACTGGAAAGTCAATTTTATCTGCAACTTTAGATTTTAATGATTCTGAAAGTACTATCAGCGGAGAGCCTTCTTTCCACCAAATTTTCTTATAGGCTTTAGCAGATGCTTTTGGTCTTGTATTTAATATTATTCCTTTAACTAGCAAGGTTCTAACCCACAATGGCACATCTATAACACGCTCATCCATTAAAAACTCACCTAAGTACCTTTTAACATCTTTGGGCTCAGGGCTATCCGGAGAGCCAAGATTGACAAGTAAAATTCCCTTTTTCATAGTGTTTAATATCGATTTACGAAGATAAAGACATTATATATTTTTTAGGAGTAGTTCCATACTTCTTTTTAAAAGCTGCAATAAAATGACTAGAAGTACTGTATCCAATTCTTAATCCAACCTCATTTACATTATGATTCCCCGATTCTAACAACTTTCTTGCTACCTCCATTTTGTGATCAAGTAAAAAACTATAAACAGAATCTCCATAGAGTTGCTTAAATCCTTCTTTTAATTTTTTTAAACTTAATTGTACTTGATCCGCTAAACGCTGTAGAGAAGGAGGTTCGGCCATATTTTCAAGAATAATGTCTTTTGCTTTTCTAATTTTAAGCACATTTTCTTCATTAACAAGAAATGGACATTGTTCAACATCTGCCTCTCCAGTTCTATTAAAATAAAGACTTAGTAATTCGTAGGCTTTCCCTTTAAAATATAAACTTTTTGTAGAGGGATTTAAATTAAAATTTATGAGCTGGTTTAGAACAATTGCCATTGATGGCGATATATTGCCATCTGTATAATATTTTTTATCCCTGTTTTCAGGGCTTAAAAACGTAATGTAATCTGCATCTTGAGAAAACAAACTGTGAAATTTCTTGATAGAGATTATAATGGACAGCAACCAACTTTTAGGTTCAACTTCCAAATGAATAGGGAGATCCCGCTGAGGATTGTATAACAATAAGGAAGTTTCTTCAAGAAGGTTTAAGGTATAATTGCCGTTATTGAACACAAATTTACTATTCCCTTTTATGCAAAAGTGAAATTGTATAAATGTATTATCTATATGACGTTCCAATGAAATTATTTCATGGGACTCATTTTTATAATCAAGAATAAAAAACTGATCATCAATTACAGTTTCGTTAAAAGAACTCATAGCGATATTTTTTAAAGACCTTATTTAATAATTTTGAAAGCTTTTTATTTAGAATAGTTCTAAATAAAAAGCTTTATACCGTCTTGTAATACTACAAAAATAGCGTAATTAACCAAGAAATCATAAACTTTAAACTTTTTAAACCTGCATCGACATTAAAAGTTCTTTTATCGTTATTTTTATAATAAGTTGAATTTTATTTTTGCATTCGCAAAACGAACTTGCACTTAATGAAGCAATACAATATTTCAAGAGGCACTTCATTTTACGCCATTGGTTTAAGTTATAAAAAAGCTGATGCCGTAATAAGGGGGCATTTTAGTTTAAATGAAGAAGCAAAACTATTGCTGTTAGAACAAGCTAAAAATGAAGGTATTGAGAGTCTTATAATAACCTCTACTTGTAACAGAACAGAAATTTACGGCTTTGCTGAGCACCCCTATCAGTTAATTAAACTGTTGTGTGATAACACAGTTGGAACGGTTGAAGAATTTCAAAAAGTGGCTTACATCTACAAAAATAATGAAGCGGTTTCTCACATGTTTAAAGTTGGGTCAGGTTTAGATAGTCAAATTCTTGGAGATTTTGAGATTATTAGTCAGTTAAAGTCAAGTGCCAGGCTCTCTAAAAAGAAAGACTTACTTAACGCTTTTTTAGAACGCCTTATAAACGCTGTTATTCAGGCGAGTAAACGCATAAAGAATGAAACAGAATTATCGACTGGGGCAACTTCAGTTTCATTTGCCTCCGTTCAATATATCTTAAAAAACGTTCCTGAAGTATCTGATAAAAATATCTTATTGTTTGGAACTGGTAAAATTGGAAGAAACACTTGTGAAAACCTTATAAAGCATACACAAAACAAACACATTACTTTAATTAACAGAACCAAAAATAAAGCTGAAGAGATTGCTGGTAAGTTTGATTTAACTGTTAAAGACTATGCTAATCTTCAAGAGGAAATTAATCAAGCTGACATCCTAGTTGTTGCTACAGGAGCTCAAAACCCAACTATTGATAAACATCTTATCATCAACCACAAACCTTTACTCATACTTGATTTATCAATTCCAAAAAATGTAGATGAAAATGTAACGGAAAAGGAGAGTGTCTCTTTAGTACATTTGGATCATTTGTCTAAAATAACCGATGAAACATTAGAGCGCAGAAAATCATTCATTCCACTTGCGCAAAATATAATTAGTGAAGTTGAAACTGAATTCAATGAATGGCTGGAAACCAGAAAATTTGCCCCTACCATTAAAGCGCTTAAAAACAAACTTGTAGACTTTAAAAATACAGAAATAGATGCGTTACGAAGAAAGGATAAGACTTTCGACGAAATTCAAGCTGAGATTTTAACTAATAATGTGATTCAAAAAATAACAAACCACTTTGCGCATCATTTAAAAAGCGATGGTATTTCTTCAAACGAGAGTATAGAGCTTATTAAAAAAGTATTTCAGTTAGAACTATTAGGTAATGAGTAAAACAATCCGAATAGGGACTAGGGATAGCGCTCTTGCATTGTGGCAAGCCAAGACGGTTCAGCAACAATTAAAGGCATTAAATTTTAAAACTGAGCTTATTCCAATAAAATCAGAAGGAGATCTTAATTTAAATCAACCTTTGTATGAGATGGGAATTACAGGAATTTTTACTAAATCTCTTGATGTTGCCTTACTTAACAACAAAATTGATATTGCAGTTCACTCCATGAAAGATGTACCAACTTCTCTTCCAGAAGGTATAATTGAATCTGCTGTACTTAAAAGACACTCTAATAAAGATGTTTTGGTTTATAATAATCTTGAGTTTCTTGAAAAACCTAATGAGACTATTGGAACAGGAAGCTTAAGAAGGCGCGCCCAATGGTTAAACAAGTATCCTCTCCATATAACTGAAGATTTAAGAGGTAATGTTTTAACCAGATTATCAAAACTAGAAAAAAATCGTTGGGGAGGAGCTATTTTCGCATTAGCTGGATTGGAACGCATAAATGCCCTGCCTAAGAATCATATTGTATTAGATTGGATGATTCCGGCTCCAGCTCAAGGCGCCATGTTAATTGTTACAAAAAAAGAAGACGTTTTTAGCTATAATGCCACGCATCATCTAAATCATAATGAAACTGAAATTTGTATTCAAATTGAAAGAGCATTTTTAAAAACACTTGAAGGGGGTTGTACTGCTCCAATTGGCGCCTCAGCTGAAATCAAAAATAATCACATTGTCTTTAAAGGGGTGTTATTAGCCCTAGATGGATCACGTAAAATTGAAATTAATCAATCTATAGATCCCAACAGTTATTCTGGTTTTGGTGAAAAATGTGCTAATCACATACTAGAAAATGGAGGCAAAGAATTAATGACTGAAATCAAACAAAATCTATCGTGAAAATTCTTTCGACTAAATCCATAAATCCAACCCAATTACAACGGCTTAATGAATCTGGAATAGAAATTACAGATTATGATGCAATTTCTATTAATCCTTTAGATTTTGACAATAACATTATTGTGCCTAATGCAATTATAACTAGTCAAAATGCAGCTCAAATAATTATTAATAATAACATATTAATAAAAAATTGTTTTTGTGTTGGAAACAAAACAAAAGCACTTTTAGAGTCTCATGGCCAAACAGTTACTGTCTGTAAAAAAAACAGTTTAGAGTTAGCCAACTACATAAAGAAAAAACATCAAAAAGATGCTTTTTGGTATTTCTGTGGTTCAAAACGATTAGATGATTTACCAAAAATTTTAAATGACCTCAACATTACTCTTGAGGAAGTTACAGTTTATGAAACGCATTATAACATAAAAACATTTCATAAACCGTTTGATGGTGTAATGTTTTTTAGCCCTAGTGGTATAGAAAGTTTCACTAAAACAAATAATCTAAAAAACACTATAACCTATTGTATAGGTAATACAACTGCTGAAGCAGCAAAAATGCATACCGATAAAATTATGATTGCCAAAAAACCTTCTTTTGAAGCTGTTATAGATTTGGTATTAAAAGATTTTAAAAAAAATGATAAAAAACGACTTATATCTTAGAGCTTTAAAAGGAGAATCTGTTGAAAGACCTCCCGTTTGGATGATGCGCCAAGCTGGCCGGTATCTCCCTGAGTTTATTGAAATAAAAAAGAAATATGACTTTTTTACACGCTGCAGAACTCCTGAATTAGCAAGTGAAATTACTGTTCAACCCATAAGGAGATTTGGGATGGATGCTGCTATTCTTTTTAGTGATATTTTGGTAATCCCTCAAGCCATGAATATTGATGTTGAAATGAAACCTAACTTTGGCCCCTATTTACCAAACCCTATCAGATCACAAAAAGACGTAAATAATGTAATTGTACCAGATGTTAATGTGGAGCTAGATTATGTTATGAAAGGCATTAAAGCCACAAAAGAACTGCTTAACAATGAAGTGCCTTTAATTGGTTTTGCAGGATCGCCGTGGACTATATTATGTTATGCGGTTCAGGGAGAGGGTAGTAAAAATTTCGATAAAGCTAAAGCCTTTTGTTTTACAAAACCTACAGCTGCTCATGAATTACTTCAAAAAATTACTGATACAACAATTCATTATTTGAAAGCAAAAGTGAAAGCAGGAGTTAATGCTGTTCAAATTTTTGATTCTTGGGGAGGTATGCTATCGCCTGATGATTATCAAGAATTTTCATGGCCCTATATCAATCAGATAATTGAAGCTTTGAAAAATGACGCTCCTGTTATCGCTTTTGGAAAGGGATGCTGGTTTGCCTTGAGAGAAATGGCGAATTCTAACGCTGCTGCACTTGGTATTGACTGGACATGTTCTGCTCAGAATGCTCGATATTTAACCGGAGGTAAAATTACACTTCAAGGTAATTTTGACCCGTCAAGATTATTATCTCCACCTGCTGAAATTAAAAAAATGGTTACTCAAATGATAAACGATTTTGGTAAAGACCGTTACATTGTTAATCTAGGTCATGGAATTTTACCAAATATCCCTGTTGACCATGCCAAAGCATTTATAGATGCAGTAAAAGCTTATAATGCATAAACATGAAAGACCTGTTTTATAAATATATAGTTAACCTCCAAAATAATATTACCAAATCTCTTGAGGAAATTGATGGCATTGCCAAATTCAAAGAAGATTTATGGGAACGTCCTGAAGGTGGAGGGGGTAAAACTAGAATTATTGAAAACGGTAATATTTTTGAAAAAGGAGGAGTTAATATTTCTGCAGTTCATGGTGAGTTACCAGAAACTATGCAACAACATTTCGGCGTTAAAAATGCACAATTTTATGCCTGTGGTTTAAGCCTTGTTATTCACCCTAAAAACCCTATGATTCCTACAGTTCACGCAAATTGGAGGTATTTTGAAATGTATGACGAAGATGGAAACATAGCTGACCAATGGTTTGGAGGCGGTCAGGACTTAACTCCCTATTATTTGTTTGATGAAGATGCGATTCATTTTCACAACATTTGTAAAACTGCTTGCGATAAACATGATGAAACATTCTATCCAAAGTATAAAGAAAAATGTGACAGTTATTTTTGGAATTCACATAGAAATGAAGCTAGAGGCATAGGAGGTTTGTTTTTTGATTATTGTAGGCCTAATGAAGATAAAACAATTACTAATTGGTTTGATTTTGTAACTGAAGTTGGTAATAGTTTTTTAGAAGCTTATCTTCCTATTGTTGAAAAAAGAAAAAGGCTTAATTTTAATTTAGCTAACAGAAAATGGCAAGAAATTAGAAGAGGACGCTATGTTGAGTTTAATTTAGTACATGACAAAGGCACTCTTTTTGGTCTCAAAACCAATGGAAGAATTGAAAGCATCTTAATGAGTTTACCTCCTCATGTACAGTGGGTTTATAATCATAAACCCGAAATAGGGAGTGAAGAAGCTCGTTTAATTGAAATATTAAAAACACCTAAAAATTGGATTAGCTATGTATCCCCTGAGAAGAAATAGACGTTTGCGAACTAATGAATCTATTAGACGCTTAGTTAGAGAAAATGTAATCACTCCAGACGACTTTTTAGTACCTCTTTTTGTTGTGGAAGGAAAAGGAATTAAGGAAGAAATTACTTCTATGCCTAACTATTTTAGATACAGTCTTGATCATCTTGAAGGTGAAATTAAATTATTGTGGTCTTTAGGACTCCGATCTGTTTTGCTATTCGTTAAAGTATCTGATAAATTAAAAGATAATAAAGGTACTGAAGCAATAAATCCTGACGGTCTTATGCAACGCGCTATAAAAGTGATCAAAGATTGCTGCCCAGAAATGCTGGTTATGACTGATGTTGCTTTAGATCCATATTCATCGTATGGGCATGACGGTATTGTTGAAAACGGACAAATATTAAATGATACTACTGCTGAAGTTTTGGCTGAGATGAGTTTAAGTCATGCTATCGCTGGAGCTGACTTTGTTGCCCCTTCAGATATGATGGATGGGCGTGTTTATTTTATCCGAGAAACTCTTGAACGTGAAGGTTTTATCGATACAGGAATAATGAGTTACACAGCTAAATATGCCTCCGCTTTTTATGGCCCTTTTAGAGATGCTCTTGATTCTGCTCCTGGATTTGGAGATAAAAAAACCTATCAAATGGATTTTTCAAATAGAGGGGAGGCAATAAAGGAAACCCTAATGGATATTGAAGAAGGGGCAGACATTATCATGATTAAGCCCGGGCTTGCCTATTTAGATATTGTCCGCGATATTAGTAATGCTGTTGATGTTCCGGTAGCAGTATATCAAGTAAGTGGTGAATATGCTATGATAAAAGCCGCTGCAGAAAAAGGGTGGCTAAATCATGACGCCATTGTTTTAGAACAAACTATGTCTATGAAAAGAGCTGGCGCAAATATTATAGCCTCATACTTCGCTAAAGATATAGTAACTCTTCTTTAAAAAATTCCAAAGCTTCTATTTTTTACTATCTTTAATAGCTCAAATCTATTAACTATGGGTAAATCTATTTTAAAAGGGCTAGTAGGCTTTTTAATTGCACTATTAATATTAATTTATGTCTTTGATTTAAGCTATCTTGTCAAGGCTGTAAGGACTATATATCTTAAAGGACACACTACTGCTTTTATTGAAGATTATACAGAATTTGATAATAGGATTATCAAAAATAATATACCTGAACCATGGCCTAAGCACAATAATTACAACAAAAGTTCGGAGCCAAAACTTTTAAAGGATACTAATGACAAGTATGGTACTGCAGCTTATTTAGTAATTAAAAATGATAGTATTCTATTTGAAAATTACTATCAAAACTTCCGTGAAAATTCTAAAACCAATTCTTTTTCTATGGCTAAAAGTATGGTCAGTGCCATGTTGGGGAAAGCTATTCAAGAAGGACAAATTAAAGGTTTAGACACCAAGGTAGGTGATTATATTAATACGTTTCGTTCTGGAAATGCAGAAAATCTTACAGTGGGGGATCTTTCTTCAATGGCCTCTGGTTCGAATTGGGATGAGTCCTATAAATCCCCTTTTTCAGTAACCACAAAAGCATACTTTTATGATGATTTAGCATCTGTAGTTAAAGACATTAAAATAAAATCTACTCCGGGAGAAAAATATAAATACCTGAGTGGCGATACTCAAATTTTAGCAATGGTATTACAAAAAGCCACTGGTCAAAACTTGTCAGATTATTTAAGCAATAGTTTTTGGAAACCAATGGGAGCCAATCACGAAGCTTTGTGGCAAATAGACAGTGAAGACTTTGGGCTTGAAAAAGCCTATTGTTGTGTTGCTTCAAATGCTAAAGATTTTGCCAGGTTTGGTAAACTTTATAAAAACCATGGCTATTGGAATGGCAAAAAAATTCTAGATTCTAGTTTTGTAGCTACATCTACTAGAGGGCGGTTTAAAGAATCTCCACATTACGGTTACGGTTGGTGGATTATCCCTAACTACAATGGGAAACGTTTTTTTATGATGAGAGGACACCTTGGTCAATATGTAATTGTACAACCGGATGATGATCTTATTATCGTTAGATTAGGACAGAAAGCTGCCAAGAAATCTAAAAATGATGTGTTTAGTGCAGATATATACAAATACATTGATTCAGCGTATTCTATTTTAAGTAATGATTGATAAAATTCCTTTAGAGGACATATTATTTCTTGATATTGAAACTGTTCCAGAGTCAGATGATTTTTCAAAACTTAACGAAGTCACGAAATTGCTATGGGAAGAAAAGACGCGCTATCAAAGAAAAGATGACTTTACTCCAGAGGCATTCTATGAAAAAGCAGGCATATGGGCAGAGTTTGGTAAGATTATATGTATTTCTGTTGGCTATTTCAATATTAGCAGTGGTCTTAAAAAATTTAGAGTAACCTCTTTTTATGGTGAGGAAAAACAAATTCTATTAGACTTTAAAAACTTATTACAATCTCATTTCAATCAGTCTAAACATAAATTATGCGGTCATAATAGTAAAGAGTTTGATATCCCTTTTATTGCCCGACGAATGATAATTCATAATATTACACTACCAGATAAACTGAATTTATTTGGTAAAAAACCTTGGGAAATTCCACACTTAGATACTATGGATTTATGGAAGTTTGGAGATTACAAACATTTTACTTCTCTAAAACTTTTAACCCACGTTTTGGGCATTCCTACTCCAAAAGATGATATAAGTGGAGATAAGGTAAGACAAGTATATTATGAAGAAAATGATTTGGATCGTATTGTTTCCTATTGCGAAAAAGACACTATTGCTGTAGCTCAACTTTTATTAAAATTGCAAAACAAGCCACTTCTAGAAATTGACGAAATTTTGCACCTTTAAAATTAGTAGTATCTTTCTAATGCCTATATAGATTTCAATGAGTATATTATTAGAAATAAATAACCTTTCAATTTCCTTTGGTGATTCAAACAAACAAAAGAAAGTATTAAATAATGTTTCGTTTCATTTAAGCAAAAATGAAATTTTAGGTGTTGTTGGAGAATCTGGGTCTGGAAAGTCGTTAACATCAATGGCAATAATGGGTTTACTTCCAGAAAATTGTGACATAGACGGTGAAATTATTTATAATTCCAATAATCTTTTAGAAATAAAGGAATCCGTCTTTCAAAAAATCAGAGGTGCTTCTATTGCCATGGTTTTTCAAGAGCCCATGTCTGCATTAAACCCAAGTGTGAGATGTGGTAAACAGGTAGCTGAAGTACTTCTAACTCACAACAAATTAAAAACTAAAAAAGCTCGTAGTCAAGTTCTGGAGTTATTTGAAAAAGTTAAGCTTCCTAATCCAAAGCGCATTTATAAAGCTTATCCTCATGAGTTATCTGGGGGCCAAAAACAAAGAGTAGTTATAGCTATGGCAATTGCTTGTAAGCCAAAAATTTTAATTGCCGACGAACCAACTACAGCTCTTGACGTCACTGTACAAAAAGAGATTATAGAATTACTCGCTGAAATTCAATCAAACTCTGGAATGAGTGTAATTTTTATTTCACACGATTTATCTCTAGTTGCATCCATTGCTTCACGAGTAGCTGTAATGTATCGTGGTGAAATGGTTGAAATTGGAAGTACTAAAACTATTTTTAATTCTCCAGAACACTTATACACTAAAGCATTAATTGCAAGTAAACCAGACCTTAACATAAGACTTAAAAAGCTTCCAACTGTTGAGGATGTTTTGTCAAAAAATATTGAAAACAAAATAATTTCAAAAGAAGAGCGCGACGCTGCACAACAAGAAATATATAATCAAAAGCCTTTACTAGAAGTTAATTCACTTTCCAAGTATTATCCCATCCAAAAAGGTGTTTTTTCGTCTCGACAACTATACACCGCAGTAAATCAAGTAAGCTTTAAGTTATATCCAGGAGAAACTCTTGGATTAGTTGGAGAATCTGGGTGTGGAAAATCTACACTTTCAAATGCAATATTGATGCTAGACCCCCCATCTAAAGGGGAAATTTTATTCGAACAAAAATGTATAACATCATTTGATAAAAAAGCTTTAAAAAAATTAAGAAAAGATATTCAAATCATATTTCAAGATCCATTTGCATCTTTAAATCCAAGAATCTCTGTAGGAAAAGCCATTTTAGAACCTATGACAGTTCATAACATTGGTAATGATATTAAAGATCGAACAGCTAAAGTCAAAGCACTTTTACTTCAGGTTGGACTAAAACAAGAAGATTTTTATAAATATCCCCATGAATTTTCTGGTGGGCAAAGACAAAGAGTCGGAATAGCAAGAGCTATAGCAGTTCATCCAAAACTAATTATTTGTGACGAGTCAGTCTCAGCACTAGACATATCCGTTCAGGCTCAAGTTTTAAACTTACTTAATAATCTGAAAGCGGACTTCGGTTTTAGTTACATCTTTATTTCTCATGACCTGACTGTTGTGAAATATATGTCAGACCAATTAATGGTTATGGAAAAAGGGGAGATTGTCGAAAAAGGAGATGCAGATCAAATCTATAATTCCCCTAAAAATTCTTATACTAAAACTTTAATTGAAGCTGTTCCTAAAACCTTTTAAATATCCATTTCTGGAACTGGTTCTTTTATTATAAGCTTCCCTGCTGTTGCTTCTTTAATCTGATCTACTGAAACCCCTGGTGCGCGCTCTAAAAGAAGGAACCCTTCTTCTGTAATCTCTAAAACAGCCAAATTTGTAACCACTTTTTTAACACACCCTACTCCTGTAAGAGGAAGAGAACAATGTTTTAACAATTTAGACTCCCCGGCTTTATTAGTATGCATCATGGCTACAATAATATTATCTGCACTAGCTACTAAATCCATAGCACCTCCCATACCTTTTACCATTTTACCTGGAATTTTCCAGTTAGCAATATCACCATTATCAGCAACTTCCATAGCACCTAAAATTGTTAAATCCACGTGCTGCCCCCGAATCATGGAAAAACTTGTTGCTGAATCAAAAAAACTAGCTCCAGGTAGCGTTGTTATGGTTTGTTTCCCTGCATTTATAATATCTGCATCTTCCTCTCCTTCAAATGGAAATGGCCCCATTCCCAAAACACCATTCTCACTTTGGAACTCAACTTCAATATCATCTCTAACAAAATTGGCTACTAAAGTTGGTATGCCAATTCCTAGATTTACGTAATACCCGTTTTTAACTTCTTTAGCAATTCGTTTTGCTATCCCTGTTTTATCTAATGCCATTTTATTTTTTTATTCTAACGGTGCGTTGTTCAATTCTCTTTTCATAAGATTGGCCTTGAAAAATACGTTTCACAAAAATTCCCGGAACATGGATCTCATTGGGGTTTAAACTTCCTACTGGTAAAAGTTCCTCTACTTCTGCTACAGTAATCTTAGCAGCACCACACATACATGGGTTAAAATTTTTTGAAGTCCCCTTAAAAATAAGGTTCCCTGCTGTGTCGCCTTTCCATGCTTTTACAAAGGCAAAATCTGCTTTAAAAGCATGTTCCATGACATGCATTTTTCCATCAAAATCCCTAGTCTCTTTACCTTCGGCTACTTCTGTACCATACCCAGCAGGAGTGAAAAAAGCAGGAATCCCTGATTGTGCAGCCCTACATCGTTCAGCCAAAGTGCCTTGAGGAATTAATTCCACCTCTAACTCGCCACTTAACATTTGTCTTTCAAATTCTTCATTTTCTCCAACATACGAAGAAATCATTTTCTTTATTTGACGCTTCTGAAGCAGTAAGCCTAAACCAAAATCATCAACACCAGCATTATTTGAAATACAAGTTAAACCTGAAATATTTAAATTAACAAGTGCTTCTATTGCCTTTTCTGGTATACCACAAAGTCCAAACCCTCCAAACATGACAGTCATGTTATTAGCAATACCTTGTATGGCTTCTTCGACATTAAAGACCACTTTATTTATCATAAAAATTCAATTTAGTCTTCTTAAATTTACAAATAAAAAAAGCCATTCTAAAAGAATGGCATTGGATTTTAAAGATCAAAATCTATGATTTCTTCCGGCTCTTCTATAACCGGCTGGCCTTCAGTATCAATGGGTTCGCAGTCAACTTTAATTGATAAGTTTTCTGGAACTTCAAATTCCTCCTGAGATATATTTAAAGAGGTATCTTCATAACATTTTTTCATATATATACCCCAAATGGGGAGTGCCATTGAAGCGCCTTGACCGTAGGCTATTGTTTTAAAATGGGCTGCACGATCTTCAGCGCCTACCCACACCCCTGTTACTAAATTTGGGACCATCCCCATAAACCATCCGTCACTTTGATTTTGAGTTGTTCCTGTTTTTCCTGCTATTGGATTTTCAAAAGCATATGGATAACCCGTAACAATTTCTTTATAAACAGGATTATCAACAGTAGAGTGTCTTAATCTTATTCCAGACCCTGATTGGGTGACACCTTCTAAAAGATTGACGGTTACATACGCAACTTCTTCACTTAAAACATCTCTAGTTTGTGGAGTAAATTGAAATAAAACAGTTCCATTTTTATCTTCAATTCGAGTTAACATTACAGGTTTGGTGTAAACCCCTTTATTTGCAAATGTCCCATAGGCTGCTACCATTTCGTAAACACTTAAATCTGGTGTTCCCAATGCTATAGCTGGTACTGCTAAAATATCTTGCTCTATCCCTAAATTTTTAGCCATTTTCACAACCGGTTTGGGTCCAACTTCATTCATCAACCTTGCTGTTACCGTATTCGTTGAATTCGCAAGAGCATCTTTGAGCGTCATAAATCCGCCATATTGCCCGTCTGAGTTTTTAGCAGACCATGCTTGAAGATTTCCAAATTTATTCGCTTCAATGGTTATTTGTGATCTTGGCATTGTATCACAAGGTGATTTATGTAATTGATCTATAGCAGTAGCATAAACAAAAGGTTTAAATGTTGATCCAACTTGACGTTTTCCTTGTTTAACATGGTCATACTGGAAATGCTTATAATTCATTCCTCCAACCCACGCTTTAACATGACCTGTTTTAGGATCCATAGACATTAAACCAGGATGAAGAAAAGTTTTGTAATATCTCATAGAATCGATGGGCTTCATAACGGTATCTATTTCACCTTTCCATGAGAAAATTTTCATAGCTACGGGCTCATAAAATGAAGCTTCAATTTCTTTTTTATTCTTCTTTAAATCAAAACGCATATGTCGCCATCTTTCAGATTGACGCATACTTCTTTTCATTAAAGCGTCTATTTCTTCTTGCTCAAGACCAATAAAAGGAGCCGTTGGATTTTCCTTAGGTGTATTTTGTTTATCGAACGCTGCCTGAAGATTTTTCATGTGAGCAACCACTGCTTGTTCAGCATAGTTCTGCATTCTTGAGTCTATAGTTGTATAAATTTTTAAACCATCACGATATAAATCATACTTAGTTCCATCACTCTTGGGGTTATTGTTAATCCATTTTTTTAACTCACTCTTGATGTATGCTCTAAAATATGTTGCCAATCCTGTTTTATGGGATTGGGGAGTATATTCCAAATTCAAAGGACGTTTTTGAAGAGAATCATTTAGTTGTTGAGAAATATAACCGTATTTGTGCATTTGGCTTAATACCACATTTCTTCTATTAGTGGTGCCTTCTGTATTTCGCCTTGGATTGTATAAAGATGAATTTTTAAACATTCCTACTAACATGGCTGATTCTTCAATACTTAAAGAATCTGCAGTTTTATTGAAATAAATACTTGCAGCACTTTTAATGCCATCTGCGTTATTATTGAAATCATAAATATTAAAATACATAGCTATGATTTCTTCTTTGGTATATTGTCGTTCTAACCTGATTGCTAAAACCCACTCTTTAACCTTTTGAAAAATAGCATTAACCTTATCTTCTTTATCTCTAACTCCAATAAATAATTGTCTAGCTAATTGTTGAGAAATTGTACTTGCTCCACCTTTACTTCCTAAATAAACAAGTGCTCTCAATGTTCCTCTGGCATCAATCCCTGAATGCGAGTAGAATCTTGCATCTTCGGTAGCGATTAATGCGTCTACTAAATTTGGTGATATTTGTTTATAATCTAAAAGTGTTCTGTTGTCTCGGTAATAATATTTTCCTAACAACTGCCCATCTGACGACAATACTTCTGTGGCTAAATTTGTTTTTGGGTTTTCAAGAACCGTATAGTCTGGCATCTCACCAAAAACTCCAATTGAAGCAGATACAAAAATTGAAACAACTAATAAAATTCCTAAAAAAAATAAAGTCCAAAACCATCTGATGAATTTGGTAAACTCCTTATTGATTTTTGTCTTTTTGGTTTTAACTTTTGCCATTTAATTTATTTTTTTGACTCAATTCTAAGACCAACGTCAGAAATTCCTTTTAACTCTTTAACACCATTTATGTGATCATACTTTCGCATAGCCTGACTAATTTGAAAAGTATACTCACCAAGTTCATTAAATTGAAAGTCTTCTTTATAAATAAGTTTATTTTCCTTTAAAGATGTAAAACCAGAACCTATTAACTTCCCATCAGGATATGCCATAGCATATTCCAGAGTATCTGATAAAGTCTTTCCTTGTGGGTAAGTGAGTTCTGTAATTATAAATAAATTGTTAAATGGATAATCCTCTGTATTCCTGATATTAACAAAAAGGTTGTAGTTTGAAATAGAATCTTTAGATTCATATTTAAAGATTTGAATATCATCTTGAGACCAAACTCCAGAAAGCGAGTTATAGGTATCAAACACCCTATTAGAGTCACAAGAAAAAATCATTAGCCATAAAAAAACTAATTGAAAGCTACTTGTTCTTAGCATTTGGTTTTGGTTTTCTCCTTCTGTTATTATTTTTTTTGTGATTTCGTTTACGCTTTGGATTTTTTGAGTCAAAACGAGTTAAACTATCTTGTCCAACCACATTTTCAAAATTAACAGCAACTTCTTTGTCATCCTCTTCAGAATAATCTTCAAGACTTGATGCTAAGGTCCCTTTTTTATTCAAAGCTATTATTTCGTTAGCCTGAGCTACTGATAATTTATACCAATTCATCCATTCCCCTTGATATACATACCACATAATCCCTTTGAATATGTCAATTTTCTGACAAACAGCAGTACCCTTCTCTGTTTTCAGTTTAATTTCGGTTTTTGGAAATTCTTTGAGCGCATCTAAATAGGCATCCAATTCATAGTTAAGACAACATTTAAGTTTACCGCATTGACCAGCAAGCTTTAAAGGATTCAATGATAATTGTTGGTATCTTGCTGCTGAAGTACTAACAGATCTAAAATCAGTTAACCACGTTGAACAACATAACTCACGTCCACAAGAACCAATTCCTCCAAGTCTTGAAGCCTCTTGTCTAAACCCAACCTGTCTCATTTCTATACGCGTTTTAAATTCTCTGGCGAAAAGTTTGATCAACTCTCGAAAATCTACACGATCTTCTGCTGTATAATAAAAGGTTGCTTTACTTGCGTCTCCTTGATATTCAATGTCTGATATTTTCATTTGTAATTTCAAGTCAATCGCAAATTGCCTTGCTTTAACTTTCATAGGCTCCTCCTTATCTCTAGCCTTAGTCCAAATATCAATATCCTTTTGTGTCGCTTTTCTGTAAATTTTTAAAACCTGCTCAGAATTTTCTACATCGACTTGCTTACGTTTCATTTGAACACGAACCAATTCACCTGTTAGGGTAACCATTCCAATATCATGCCCTGCTTTAGCTTGAGTGGCAACGATATCACCAATACTCAAAGCTATTTTATCTGCATTTTTATAATATTGTTTCCTGCCGTTTTTAAATCGAACCTCAACTCCTAAATAGGGTTCCTGTCCTTGAGGTAAAGTCATGTTTGATAACCAGTCAAAAACAGTTAATTTATTACAACTATCTTCACCACATGTTCCATTATTTTTACACCCTTTAGGGAGCCCGTTTTTACCAGTTGAACAACTGTTACAACTCATATGTATGTATATATATTGATTCTAACAAAAAGTTAGAAGATGAATAATTTATTTAGAACGTAAAGATAGGATTATTTATTGAGTTGTTATCCTTGTAATTTCACTTCACATTGAATTGTGATTTAATTTTTGAAGCTTTAAAAACAATAATTATTCTTTAAAGTCTGTATGTAAAAAATGATTAAAACTTGTTAATAAGGAAACGGAAAAACTATTGTTATATGATAAAACTTATATTAATTTAGCTAGTGTTGAATTCAGAAATTTGAGAAGCAATGAGTAACGAAAAAGAAGCTAAGTTAAAAGCTCTAAAACTAACACTAGACAAGCTAGATAAAGCTTATGGTAAAGGAACTGTTATGAAGCTGAGTGACACACCAGTTCAGGATATTGATGCAATCCCCTCTGGATCTTTAGGCCTTGATTTAGCTTTAGGTATAGGTGGCTACCCCAGAGGTAGAGTTGTTGAAATATATGGTCCTGAATCTTCTGGTAAAACGACTCTAACCCTTCATGCTATTGCAGAAGCACAGAAAGCTGGAGGTATCGCTGCTTTTATTGACGCCGAACATGCTTTTGATCGTTTTTACGCAGAAAAATTAGGTATTGATTTAGACAATCTCATCATATCTCAACCAGACCATGGTGAACAAGCTCTTGAAATTGCAGATAACCTTGTTCGTTCCGGAGCCCTAGATATTATTGTTATTGATTCCGTCGCAGCATTAACTCCTAAAAGCGAAATTGAAGGTGAAATGGGAGACTCTAAGATGGGGCTTCAGGCGCGTTTGATGTCACAAGCATTGAGAAAGCTAACTGGTTCAATTAATAAAACCAATTGCACAATGATCTTTATTAATCAATTGCGCGAAAAAATTGGTGTGATGTTTGGTAATCCTGAAACCACCACTGGCGGTAATGCATTAAAGTTTTATGCATCAGTGAGATTGGATATTAGAAGGTCAACTCAAATTAAAGAGAGTGATGGTAATGTGGCAGGAAATAAAACTAGAGTGAAAGTTGTAAAAAACAAAGTTGCGCCTCCTTTTAAAACGGCAGAGTTTGATATTATGTATGGAGAAGGTGTTTCCAAAGTAGGTGAAATTCTTGATCTTGCTGTGGAATTAGATATTATTAAAAAAAGTGGATCATGGTTTAGCTATGATGACACTAAATTGGGTCAAGGAAGGGATGCAGTAAAATCATTAATCAAGGATAATCCTGAACTTATGGATGAACTTGAAGCCAAGGTGAGATCAGTAGTCGATCCACAGGAAAACTAATTTAAAACCCTCATAAGAGGGTTTTTTTATGATGCCTTTTCAAGGGCCTTTAGAATAATAGCTCTCACTTCTGAATTCAATGCTTTAGTATCTTTAAATGAAAGAGTTTTTGTTTCTATTGGATCATGAATTTTAATACGTATTTTACCTGGCCCACCACTATAAAAAGTAAATGAGAAACGTTTTTTATTGTCTGGCATACTTATGGGGACTATAGGTATTTCATGATCAATTGCTATTTTAAATGCCCCATCTTTAAATCGATCTAAAACAATATGTTCTTCAGGAACACCTGCCTCGGGGAAAATACAAATACTCAGACCAGAATTTAATCGCTTTTGAACTTTTTTATAAACTGCTTTTCTGCTGTTTTTATCATTTCTATTAACTAGAATACATGCTCGTTTGTATAGCGTCCCAAAAACGGGGATTTTAGCAAGTTCTTCTTTTCCAACAAACACAAAAGGATGATCAATGACACTAAGGATTAACATGATATCAATCATAGATACATGATTGGGTACGAACATGTAACTTGACTTTGGATTTAAAGAGGTTTCTATTGAAACTTTTCTTGAAAATCCCATCCCTACAAGAATAAATCTACCCCATATCTTAGCTAGCCTAAAAAAATAAGGGTAATAATTATCTTTGAGTAAACAAACAATTAAAACAGGAAATAAAATTACAGTTGGTATTGCAGAAATAATGTAAAACCAAAGTCTGTAAAAAGTCCAAAATATATATTTAGCCCATTTCATTGTATCAAAACTAAATAATTAATATTTGAATTCAGTAAAAAATTTACCTTTGTGACCACCAGCTAATTTAAATTATGGCAAGAATACTTACCGGAGTACAAAGTACAGGTACTCCTCATTTAGGAAACTTATTAGGTGCAATTATTCCAGCAATTGAACTTGCTGGAAGTGATGATAATGAATCGTTTCTATTTATTGCAGATATGCACTCTTTGACACAAATTAAAGATGAAACTACTTTAAGACACAACACTTATTCAACTGCTGCTGCTTGGTTAGCAATGGGACTTGACATAAACAAAACTGTTTTTTATAGACAAAGTGATATCCCTCAAGTCACTGAACTCTCATGGTATCTGAGTTGCTTTTTCCCATATCAAAGATTAACATTAGCCCATAGTTTTAAAGATAAATCAGACCGCCTAGAGGATGTAAATTCAGGATTATTTTCATATCCCATGCTAATGGCTGCTGATATTTTATTGTATGATGCTGAAATAGTTCCTGTTGGAAAGGATCAATTGCAACATCTTGAAATGACTAGAGATGTAGCTTCTAGGTTTCATTCAAAAACAAAGTCTAAACAAACTTTTGTTTTACCTCAAGCAAAAATACAAGAAGACACAAAACTTATTCCTGGAACTGATGGTGAAAAAATGAGTAAGAGCAGGAATAATATTATAGATATTTTTCTTTCTAATAAAAAACTTAGAAAACAAATAATGACTATCAAAACCGATAGCACCCCACTTGAAGCTCCCAAAAACTGGAAAACTTGTAACTGTTTTGCATTATATAGTTTACTTGGCAATGAAGAAGACATAACTAGCATGAAGCAAAATTATGAAAATGGAAATTATGGATATGGACACGCCAAACAAGCGCTTTACGAACTCATTTTAGAAAAATTTCAAAAAGAACGCGAACGTTACAATTGGTATATGGCCAATATTGAAGAAATTGATAAAGCATTAGCTATTGGTGCTAATAAAGCATCAGCTATAGCCAACAATGTTTTAAAACGTGTGAGAAAAGAAATTGGGTATTAAATTTTTCTAATTTTCCTGCCAGGTATAGGCTTTACTAGTTTTTTTAGCTCTAAGCTTAGTAGAATTGACGACAATTTATAAATTGGTATATCTGCCTTAAAAGCTAATTCTTCTAAATCCATTATGCCTTTCAAATTTGAAAAGATCCGATTTTCTTCATTAGTCAGTTCTATTTGAGGTTTAGACTGTAATTCCTTTTCAATCTTCCAATTTAAAAGGTATGGAATATCCAAAGGAGAAGATACCAATTGCGCTTTTTGACTTTTTATAAGGTTGTTACAACCAACACTTTGAATTTGATATGGGTTTCCGGGTACAGCAAACACCTCTCTGTCATAAGAGTTAGCAATATCTGCGGTTACTAAACTCCCCCCTTTTTCTGCCGATTCGACAATTAAGGTTGCAGGACTAAGTCCAGCAATGATTCTATTACGCTTCAAAAAATTCTCACGATTCAGTTCAGAGGTACTCCAAAATTCTGAAACTATTGCCCCCTGAGCCTCAATTTTAGTCACGTACTTTTTGTGAGCTTTAGGATACACTTCATTAAATCCGTGGGCAAAACAAGCTATGGTGTCTAAATTGTTTTTTAGTGCAGCCTCATGAGCTGAAATGTCAATACCATATGCAAAACCAGACACAATAACAGGGTTATAAGGTTTCAATTCATAGGCCAGTGCTTCACAAAAACTTTTACCCATTTCGGTACATTTTCTAGTACCTACTATACTTAAATAATTTCTCTGTTTAAATGAAAAACTACCTGTCTTAAACAATACCACAGGGCCATCAATACACTGTTTTAGGTAAAACGGATAATTTTTGTCTTTATAATACAGTGGTGAGATTTGATTTGATTTTAAAAATTCAATTTCAGAAGATGCTGCTTTTAAAATAGAACTGTCATCCAGCGCTTTTAAAACGTCTTTATTTATCCCTTTTATTAATTTTTGATGTGATCTATTATCTTCAAAAATCGCTTTTGGATCTTCATAAATTTCAATGAGTTTTTTTATGGTAATACTTCCTAATCCAGGAATTTTTTGTAATGCTAATACATATAACAAGTCAGATTCAAGTAACATAGTAGGTTCGTTAATATTACATAAGATAGTAAAATTAAATGTTGTTAATAACTCTTAGAAGCCTACTCCTTCATGAATTTATAAAATTAATACATTTGGTATATGACTGTTGTTTTACATATTAATGCTTTACTCCACAGACACGATTGTGTTATAATTCCTGATTTTGGGGCAATACTAACTCATAAAGTTTCTGCTCAAATCCATGAAACAACAAATACGTTTTATCCTCCAAAAAAAGTTTTAGCATTTAATGAACAATTAAATCAAAACGATGGCTTATTAGCTAATCATATTGCTAAGTGTGAAGGTTGTTCATATTCTGAAGCAATCCAACAGATTAAGTTATTCACTTTACAAATAAGTAATTCAATTAAAGAACAAGGTACCTATTCAATTAAGCACATCGGTGTATTTAGTTTGAATATAGAAGGGCGACTAGTGTTTAAGCCTAACTATTTAAATAATTTTTTAGTTGAGTCTTTCGGTTTAAGTCATTTTACTTCTGAGCCAACGTCCAGAATATTGAGTGAGACTGATGAGGTAATACCTGTAATTCCTCTTCAACAATCAACTACTAAATCAAACAAAAAGATCTATTTAAAGTATGCATCAATTGGTTTAATTTCATTATTTATTGGGGGAACTATTGGGTCTAAACTTTACATAAATCAAATAGAAAGCAGTAATAAAATTACCTACGAAAAAGCGTCAAAGGAAGTTGACAGAAAAATACAGGAAGCTACTTTTGTATTAACTTCTCCTATACCCTCTGCTACTTTACAAGTTGGTGTTAGAGAAGTTTCAAAACCATTCCACATCATTGCAGGCGCTTTTAAAAACAACCAAAATGCAGTCAATAAAATTAATTATTTGCACCAAATAGGATTTATAAATGCTAAATCAATTGGATTAAACAGATTTGGCCTAAATCAAATTGCCTACGATTCATTCGAAACCAGAGAGGAAGCATTAACTGCTTTGTCATCTATAAGAGCTGAAGACAATAAAAACGCTTGGCTATTTATAGACCCTTCTAAGTAAAAAACTACTGAAATGGAAGCTAAAAAAGCTAAAGAATCCAAGACCATAATGACAGATATGGTTTTACCTGGAGAGACTAACCCATTAAATAATTTATTTGGTGGAGAATTATTAGCGCGAATGGATAGAGCTGCTTGTATTGCTGCGAGACGTCATTCTAGAAGAATTGTTGTTACTGCTTCTGTAAATCACGTGGCATTCAATAGAGCTGTTCCTATTGGCAGTGTTGTAACTGTTGAAGCATGTGTGTCAAGAGCATTCAAAAGTTCTATGGAAGTATATATTGACGTTTGGACTGAAGACAGAGAATCTAGGGAAAAATCAAAAGCAAATGAAGCTATCTATACTTTCGTGGCTGTTGATGAAACGGGTAGACCTGTTAAGGTTCCTGAATTAATTCCTGAATCAGACCTTGAAAAAGAAAGATATAATGCGGCCCTAAGAAGAAAACAATTAAGCTTAGTACTAGCCGGAAAGATGAACGCTAACGAAGCTACTGAGCTTAAAGCATTATTTTTAGATGATTAAATCCTCATTATCCAGTACATTGGGTTTTGGGTACTACCATCCTTAAAAAGACTAAAATTGAGAATGCTTTCTCCTGAATTCGGGTTTGTAAAAACTTGTCCTATCTCTTGATTAGTTTCAATAATTTGGCCTTTTTTTACATATATTTTAGATAAATTCTTGTAAACCGATATATAATTTCCGTGACGTATTAAAACTGAAGGGTTTCCTCGCTTTACAAGATGTATTGCTAATACCTCCCCTTTAAAAATAGCTTTTACTTTGGCTGCTGGTTCAGTAGCTATTCTTATTCCATTACTTCTAATTTTTATCGAAGGGTCTATTGGTGATGGCTGAGTACCGTATTTGACTTTGACTATCCCTTTTTTAACTGGCCATGGTAATTTACCTTTATTAGACTCAAAGCTAGCCGCTAAAGCTTTTGCTTCTGGTGTTAGTGTGAATGAACTGGAACGCTTAGAGCCCTTTTTTTTGTTTGAAGCAGCAATTGCTTCTTTTATTAATTTCTCAATTTGCTTATCTAACTTTTCTATTTCACGTTGCTTTCTATTAATTGAAGTCCTGTATTTACCTATATCTTTCTTGATATCAGTAATTAAAATATTTTGTTGTTTTAATTCTTCTTCAAGAATTAAATTTACTTCACGATTCTTTTCAATTAATGACTTTTTTTCATCTTGCTGAAGTTTTAACTCCGCATTTAACTGATTTAATTCTAGTGATTTTGATTTTATAATTTCTGCCTGATTTTTTTGATAAAGCTTATATTGTTCAAAGTATTGCAATCTTTTGTAGGCTTGTTTGAAGTTTTCTGAAGAAAACAAGAACATCAATCTACTGTGTACAGATCTACTTTTGTAAGATTTTACAACCATTTCTGCATAATCCTTTTTCAAGAGTTCTAGTTGCACTGTTAATTGATTTACTTCTTTAGAGTTTTTAGATATTAGTCTGCTCAATAAGTTCGCCTGATCATTTGTTACTCTAATTAAGTTTTTTCTGATATTAATCTTATACATTAAATCTTCAACTTGAGAAGAAACAGATTTTTGTTTGTTATTAGTTAATGTTAAAATTGAATTAGCCTCTTTAATTTCTTTTTCCAATTTTAAACGCCTTGCTTCAAGTTGCTTTTTAGAAGTGGATTGAGTATAGCCTTTACCATAAAAGGTTAAAGTAAATACTAAAAAAAAGATGAGACTCCTATTCATTTAACGTAAGTAATTTATACCCTTCTGGTACAGTGTATGGATATCTTAATTCTTGATCTAATTGAACCCCTTTGACTTCAATTTTGACCTCGGTACTTTTAGTATTTTCCGTTGCATCTATGAAAATCTTTTCTGGTATTACAGAAGATTTAATTTTTTGAAAAGACACATAATTAACTGATAAAGTTCGATTATTATAGTGGTCAAGTATCTTTTGCTGGTTTAACTTAAAATGAGTGGGGTTTAATAAATAAATCAATTCAAGAAAAATGGTGTTTTGAGATTTTAATCTATACGCTTTATTTGTGTAACCTAGCTCCATTTTAGAGGGATTAGCTTCTTTCATGAAATTACCTAATATAAGGGCTTGTAAAATGTCATAATTAATTTCAACCCCTAGGTATTTTGAAAAAAAAGAATAATCCCCCACGTAATATGTTTTATCAATTTTATTATAAAATTGAACTTCTTCATTTGTTATTTTAGCTCTAACTAAACCTAAGGGAGCTGTAAGCCAAATCATTTGATCTTTATCCATTCTAAGCGATATCGAATATCCACTTTCTGATTCACCAGATTTTACATCAATTTTAACTTTGGCTTGCAATGTTTCAAAATTGCCATTCGTTTTTTTATTTGCTTTAATTAATTGTCTTTTTGAAAGGGTCATGTCTACCTTACCCTCATCAGATAAATAGATTTTTGAGGTGTTACAAGCAGATAGCAAAACACTCAAAAATAGTAATGATACTTTAAGTATACTGGTGAATTTAATCATTGTTTTTGTCTTAAAACTTCAGCTTTATTAAAATACTCATTGTATTGTTTTGTTTTACCTAGTAACTTGTAACTTTCACTTAATTGCAAGTAAAAATCATACTTTAATTGATTGTCATTAATTACAAAATCTATTCCTAACTCTAAGCTATCAATCGCTTTATTTGGATTATTTATTAAATTATTAGAAGTACCGTTAATTAAATAAAACAAAGGCTGAACAGGAAATAACTTCATTCCTTTTGAGCTATACTCCAAGGCCCTTTCGTAAATTTTTTCTTGTAATGATAGTAAGGCTACTTGTTTATACAAATAGAAATTATTGGGTTCAGATTGAATTGCTTTTTCAAAATAGCTAAGTGCCAATTTATATTCTTTAGACTTTAATAACGCTTCCGCTTTAGCTTTATTTGATTGCTCAGGTTTCGTATTCTCCAATTGATCTAAAACATCTGCTAGTAACGATTCATAGCTTGGGTTGGCTTTAACAAAGTTTTTAAAATCATTCAACGTTTTTATTTTTGATTTAGCTGGAATTACTGGACTATTACAAACAATCATTAATGACTCAACCGCTGCATCAATTTTGGTTTGTTGTAAATTAAATTTATAAAGCGATAAATGAACCCGATCTGAATTTGGAAGAACTTGAAGTAAATTTTCTGAAATTTTTAAAGCATTTTCAAGATCATTTTGTTCACTGTAGAAAACAATTAACTTGAGATAATAAGACTCTTTTTTAGGGTGTTTTTGAATTTGTTTTATTAAATAGGATTCTTTAGCTCTGAAATCATTAATGAGATTATAGATTTTAAATCTTGTCTTTTCTCTTTGAATACTATAGTTTGAACTTTCATCAAGTTCGTTCAAGAGATTAAGCGCATTTGAATATTTCTTAACATCTATATACAGGTCAACCAGATCTTCTTTATAATCATTATGGAAAGGCAGCAGCTCTTTTAAAACTTTTATAGCCTGTTCCGTGGATTTCATTTTAAGATATACATCATAAAGCTCATCAAGATACCATTCATTGGTTTTTTCTATTTTCAAGGCTGCCTTCAAATATTCTTCAGCAAGGTCGTAATCTTTTAGAGCCTTAAAATTTTTTCCTAATTCAAAATAAACAACACTTTGACTTTCATTAATCTCTTGGCATTTTTTTAAAAAATCAGTGGCTTTTTCATAATTTCCATTAGCTTTTTCTTTTAAAGCTTCGAAAAAAGCTTCCTGGAATTCATCAGAGGCATTTCCAAGATCTTCATTAGGTAAATTATTAAAGGTGTCTTGACTAAAAACTGCATTAAAGCATATTAATGAAAAAAAAAATATTAAAAAAGACACCTTTAATTTCATAATTATGCTTCTAATTTAGAATAATCACCAATGCTAACATTTGTACAATTGCCATCATAAATAACATGATTACCGATCATAGCGTTTTTAAGTTTTGCATTTTTTACTGTTGTATGATTTTGAATTAAACTCTCAGTAATATTAGTGTTTTCAATCACACAATTTTCCCCTAATGACACATTAGGTCCAATCGTTGAATTTTTAAGTGTTGTATGTTTAGCAATGTAACACGGTGGAATTACAGTAGAATTTTCTATAATAACTGATTTATCTACTAATTGTTCTTCTGCGTCCTTTTCTAAAAACCCTAACATTTTAGAATTTGTTTCTAGTGTAATTTCTTTATTTCCACAATCCATCCACTCATCAACAGAACCGGTTTTAAAAACTTTACCGTCTTTCATCATTCGTTTAATTCCATCATTGATTTGATATTCTCCTCCGTTCATGATATTCTCATCTAAAATCTCTTGTAATTTAGACTTTAACTGGCCTACTTCTTTGAAATAATAAATACCTATTACTGCCTGATTTGAGACAAATGTTGAGGGTTTTTCTACAAGCTCAGTAATCTCATTATTTTCATTTAGGTTAACTACTCCATATGCTTCTGGATTAGAAACCTCTTTTGTCCAAATTACACTATCTGCATCTGGATCTAAATCAAATTCTGCTCGAATCAATGTGTCTGCATAAGCAATTACTGCAGGACCAGAAAGTGATGGTTCTGCACTCATAATTGCATGCCCTGTTCCTAGAGGTTTATCTTGTCTATATATTGATGCCTTTGCGCCTAAACTGTTTGCCAACTTTGTTAGACTATCAACAACACCTTCTCCAAAAAAAGCAGGATCCCCTAGAACAAAAGCGACTTCTGTTATGGGTTGCTTTAAAACCTTGGCTATATCTTTTACCAAACGGTGCACGATAGGTTTTCCTGCAACAGGTATCAGAGGTTTTGGAACTGTTATTGAATGTGGTCTCAATCTTGAACCTCGACCAGCCATTGGGACTATAATTTTCATATTTAAAGTTTAATTTGGATAACTATTTTATTCCTGTGCTTCCAAAACCTCCAGAACCTCTGGACGTTTCAGATAAGACTTCTACTTCATGCCATTCCGCTCTTTCATGCTTAGCTATGACCATTTGTGCAATGCGTTCACCATTTTCAACCGTAAATGATTCAGAAGAAAGATTTATTAAAATTACACCTACTTCCCCTCTATAATCTGCATCTATAGTTCCTGGGGCGTTTAATACGGTAACTCCTTTTTTAGCAGCCAAACCACTTCTTGGTCTAACTTGTGCCTCATAACCCACTGGTAACTCAATAAATAGACCTGTTTTTATTACAGCTCGATCCATTGGTCCTAGTGTTATAGGTGCACTTACAGATGCTCTTAAATCCATTCCGGCAGAAGACAGCGTCTCATAACTAGGAAGTTTATGATTGGATTTATTTAAAATTTTTATTTGCATTTTGAATTTTTAAAATTCTTAAAATAAGTTCTTTCTCAGAATATGAGATATATAGCAAAAATACAATTATCATAAGTATTCCAATAGTATAATTCTCTCGGAAATTAAAGAAATACGTGAAAGCTAAAGTTACAGATAACAATATTTGAAAGCCGATCTTTTTTAAGTTATAAGGGATAGGATAATATTTCCTTCCGAAAACAAAAGATAAAAACATCATCAGCGAATATGCTATTAGTGTTGCTATGGCTGAAGCTTTAAACCCAATTGTGGGAATTAAATAAAAATTAATTCCTAGGGTCAAAACAGCTCCGCTTAAAGAAAAATACGCTCCAAATTTAGTTCTATCGGTGACTTTATACCAAACTGAAAGATTGTGATACACGCCAAGACATAAATTAGCAAGTAGAATAAAAGGAACAATCCACATTGCTTCCCAATAAGCAGCATCGGAAATTAAAATTTGCTTGATAAAATCAGCTCCAACTATCACTACTAATAACATACTAGTTCCTAAAGCAACGAAAGCTTCTAAAATTCTAGCATAATGATATTGGGGTTTAATGGAATTAAAATGTTTGAAAAAATATGGTTCAATTCCAAGTCTAAAAGCTGTTGTAAATAAAGTCATTAATACACCTATCTTATAACATGCTGCGTACATACCAACTTGAGACTCTGAAATATCGGAAGGTAAAAGACGTTGTAATAAAATTTTATCAAATGTTTCATTTATAGTAAATGCCATACCTGATATTAAAACAGGTAAAGCATATCGCATCATTCTTTTCCATAATTGTATATCGAAGCGCCATTGAATTTGCCAATAAACACTCAATAAAATGAGAAAAGTGAATAAGCTAGCTATTAAATTTGAAATAAAAATGTAAGTAATCTCATTATTAGGCACATATAAAGAAGACCAGAAATTTTGCAATTCAAATTGAGGTTTTAACCAAAGAAAAATTAAGAGATTCAAGGACAAACTTAGACTTACATTAGCAATTTTAATTACGGCATATTTAACAGGCTTTCCAGTTGCTCTAAGCCAAGCAAAAGGAATTAATACCATGGCATCTAAAAAGAGGGTCCAAATAATTATAGTGAGGTACTTCCTATCAATTAGTAATAATGTTTCTAGGATGTCTCTTGCCAATAAGGTGATAACTAAAAATAAAAGAGACGTTATTAAGATAGTAATACACGAAGTTCCTAGTACTGCTTTAGGCTGCTTTTCTTTATTATAAAATCTAAAAAAAGCAGTTTCCATTCCATATGATAGAATAACATTACATATAATAAAATAAGAAAAGATTATAGAAACTTGACCGTAATCTGAGGTGTTCTCAAGTACCGCCTTACTTGTATATAGCGGTACAAGAATAATATTTAACAACCTAGGCAAAACTGTTGCCAGTCCATAGACAAAGGTTTGTTTAAATAGCGTTTTAAGTCCCCCCAAAATTTAAAAGATTAAAGTTAAAAGTAGCTAATTAAAGAGAGTTATACAATTGAAGCTCTCTGGATTTAATATAGTTAATTATAAAAAAAAGCCTCATAAAATGAGGCTTTAAAATATTATTATATAAAAAACTATCCGTTCAATGCTTCTGCTCCACCAACAATTTCAAGAATTTCGTTAGTAATTGCAGCTTGACGGGCTTTATTATAAGTTAATTTTAACTGATCTCTTAACTCTTTTGCATTATCCGTAGCTTTGTGCATCGCTGTCATTCTAGCACCATGTTCACTGGCAAAAGAATCTCTGATACCCTTAAAGAGTTGCGTTTTTAAGGACTTTGGAATTAAAGTTTCAACAATTTCCTCTTTAGAAGGCTCAAATATGTAATCTAGATTTGCGTTGTCCTCACTTTCAAGAGGTACAATTGGTAAAAATTGTTCTCGAGTAACTATCTGTGTGGCTGCGTTTTTAAACTTATTGTAAATCAGCTCTATCTTGTCATATTCCCCAATTGTGAAATGATCCATTAACTCCTCTGCAATGATAGATACATTTTCAAAAGTTAGATCATCATATACTCCACTGTGGTTAGCAATAACATTAAATGATTTAGAAAGCGCATCGTTTGCTTTTTTACCTATAGTTATAAAAGACACGTCCTTTGAAGCATATGCTTCATTAACAAGACGATTCGCTTCTTTAATAATGTTAGAATTAAAAGCGCCGCAAAGCCCTCTATTAGAGTTGATTGCAACAACAAGAACCTTTTTAATTTCTCGTTGCTCCGAGTAAGCACTTCCAGAATCAGCATCTAATGAAGCGCTTAATCCTTGAAGAAGCTCAGTGAGTTTATCTGAATAAGGACGCATTGCAGTAATAGCATCTTGAGCCTTTTTTAACTTAGCAGCAGATACCATTTTCATGGCACTTGTAATCTGCATCGTTGAAGACACTGATGATATTCTATTACGTATTTCTTTTAAATTTGCCATTCTTTTTAAGAATTAAGCTTTGAACTGTTCTGATATTTCTTTAGCTACTTTGCTTAAAGTATCTGTAACCTCATCGGTTAACTTTCCTGCTTTTAAAGTATCTAAAACATCTCTGTGTTTAGCATTTAAAAACTCTATATAATTAGCTTCGAAAGCTTTTACTTTAGAAACTGGAACATCTTTAAGTAAGTTTTTAGATCCCGCATAAATAATTGCTACTTGATCTTCTACAGTGTATGGATCATTTTGAGCTTGCTTTAAAATCTCAACATTACGTTTACCTTTTTCGATTACATTTAATGTAACAGCATCTAAATCTGATCCAAATTTTGCGAATGCTTCTAATTCTCTATATTGAGCCTGGTCTAATTTTAAAGTACCAGAAACTTTTTTCATAGATTTTATCTGAGCAGATCCTCCAACTCGTGATACAGAAATACCTACATTAATAGCTGGTCTTACACCTGAGTTAAATAAATCACCATCTAAGAAAATCTGACCATCTGTAATTGATATTACATTTGTAGGGATATATGCTGATACATCACCTGCTTGAGTTTCAATAATAGGAAGGGCTGTTAAAGATCCTCCTCCTTTTACTAGAGGTTTTAATGATTCTGGTAAATCATTCATTCCTTTTGCAATTTCATCATCATTGATCACTTTTGCAGAACGCTCTAATAAACGAGAGTGTAAGTAAAATACATCTCCTGGATAAGCTTCACGTCCTGGTGGTCTTCTTAATAACAAAGACACCTCACGGTATGCTACCGCTTGTTTAGATAAGTCGTCAAAAACAATTAAAGCTGGACGACCTGTATCTCTAAAATACTCTCCAATCGCAGCTCCAGCAAAAGGTGCATATACTTGCATTGGTGCAGGATCTGATGCGTTAGCAGCTACAATTGTAGTGTAAGCTAAAGCGCCTTTTTCTTCTAGAGTCTTGGCAATATTTGCAACAGTTGAAGCCTTTTGTCCAACAGCAACGTATATACAATAAACTGGGTTGCCAGCATCATAAAATTCTTTTTGATTTAAGATAGCGTCAATACAAACCGTAGTCTTTCCAGTCTGACGGTCACCAATTACTAACTCTCTTTGTCCACGACCAACTGGTATCATAGCATCAATAGATTTGATACCCGTTTGTAATGGCTCTGTTACTGGCTCACGAAATACAACACCAGGAGCTTTACGCTCTAAAGGCATCTCAAAAGTATCGCCTTGAACAGCACCTTTACCGTCAATTGGATTTCCTAATGTGTCCACTACTCTTCCAACAATACCCTCTCCTACATTGATAGAAGCGATACGATTTGTACGTTTTACTGTTGAACCTTCTTTAACACCTTTTGAATCTCCTAACAATACAATACCAACATTATCCTCTTCAAGGTTAAGTACAATTCCTTCTAAACCTCCATCGAATTCTACTAATTCTCCATATTGAGCATTAGATAATCCGAAAGCACGAATAATACCGTCACCAACAGTCAATACTGTTCCTACTTCATCAAGTGAAGCAGCCGCTTCAAATCCTGAAAGTTGTTGTTTTAAGATTGCTGATACTTCAGCTGGTTTTACTTCTGCCATCTTTTTATGTTTAAATACGTCTTTAAAGTCAAGACCCTTAAAGCTTTTAATTTAATGTAAATTCTCTTTTTAATTTATTTAATTGGTTGGCTACACTCGCATTGTATTGCAAATCACCAACTCTTAAAATGAAACCACCTATTATGCTTTCATCTATGATATTTTTAACGGTAACATTTTTACCAGTTAAAGACTTTAATTTATCTAAAACCTTAACTTCTAAATCACCTTCTAAAGCAACTGCCGTTGTTACTACTGCCGTTTGATCCCCATTAGCTTCTGCATAAAGCGCTAAATATTTAGAGGCCACATGGTATAATAAATCAATACGCTTATTAGATATTAGCGTTGCAAACAAGTTTGAAGACTCTTTAGACACCTTTGGAAAAAGTGCGTTGAGGGTCTTATTCATAACTTCTGGGTGAACTACTGGGCTATTTAAAAGCTCTTGTAATTCAATACTCTGAGATACTGTATTAAGAACAAGAGACATATCATCGTTAACTTGCGATGCTACTTTCTTATCCTGCGCTAAAGCTAAAAGTGCTTTAGCATATCTTAATGCTGCTTTAACAGAACTCATATTTTAGTTTAATTTTGCTTCATCTAACATAGATGCAACAAGTTCTTCTTGTTTTCCTTTGTTAGAAAGTTCTCCGCGAACTACTTTTTCAGCGATATCAATTGATAAAGTAGCTACTTGAGATGTTAATTCAGCTAATGCAGCTTTCTTTTCAGATTCAATAGCATCTTGCGCCTGTGAAATTAACGATGCCGCTTGAGCTTGTGCTTCAGCTTTAGCATCAGAAATCATCTTATCTTTCATCTCGCGAGCTTCCTTTAATAAGGCCTCACGTTCAGCTCTTGCATCTTTTAGTAACTTCTCATTATCAGCTTGAAGGTTAGCCATTTCCTTTTTAGCATTTTCAGCTTGATCTAATGCAGACTGAATACCTTTTTCTCTTGTTTCAAGAGCTTCTAAAATTGGTTTCCATGCAAATTTTCTCAACAATAATAGTAATCCAACGAAAAGGAATAACTGCCAAAAAAACAATCCAAAAGAAAACTCATTAATTAATTTCTCCATTTTTTTTAATTTTAATTTTAAGCAGCCACAACCAACCGTTGTGGCTGTTTAACATTTTAAGCAGCAAATAAAGCTGCAAATCCAATACCTTCAATAAGTGCAGCTGCAATAAGCATAGCTGTTTGGATTTTTCCTGAGGCTTCTGGTTGGCGAGCAATAGCTTCCATAGCTTGTCCACCAATTCTACCTATACCTAAACCGGCACCGATAACAATTAATCCAGCTCCTACAATGTTTGGAATAGTCATAATATATGTATTAAAAATTAAACTTATTAATGATCATCATGATGCTCTTCAACTGCAGCACCAAAATATAACGCCGATAGCATAGTAAATATATATGCCTGCAATGCAGCTACTAATAACTCTAAAATTCCTAGAGCAAAAGCAAGTGCAAAAGACAAAGAACTACCTACCCAATTCTTAAAAATAAACATCAAACCAATAATACTCATTAATACAATATGCCCTGCTGTAATATTGGCATACAAACGTATCATAAGAGAAAATGGTTTTATTATAGTTCCTAGCAACTCAATTGGTGCTAATACAATCTTCATTAAACTTGGAACCCCAGGCATCCAAAAAATATGTCCCCAGTAGTTCTTATTAGCCGTAAATGTGGTTATTAGATATGTTAATAACGCTAAAGCTAGTGTAACAGCAATATTGTTAGTTACATTTATTCCCAGAGGCGTCAACCCTAACAGGTTAATAATCCATACAAAGAAAAATACTGTTAACAGGTAATTCATGTAACGCTTGTATTTCTTTTTTCCAATATTAGGAATCGCTATTTCGTCTCTAACATAAATAACAATAGGCTCTAAAAGGCGCCCCAATCCTGAAGGTGTTGAACTCTTCTTATAATTTTTGGCCATTCTAGAGAAAACAAAAAACATTAATAGTCCAACCATAAAAATGGTGAATACATTTTTTGTGATTGAGAAATCTAGCGGCTTAATATTGGTTGGGTGACCATCCTCTGCATAATGTATGTCCCCAGAGCTATTTGTTTTGTATATTTTATTATGGTAAAGTTTATAGTATGAACCATCAATTTCGGCAAGTGTTTCACCGTGATGAAATTTAGATGAAGAAAATACTTTTAAGCCATCATCCCACAAAATGACAGGAAGAGAAAAACCACGGTATATGTGTTCACCTTTCTCATTAGTAAATGAATAAAGACTAAAGTCGTAAGAATCAAGTAAATGGTGATTGATATATTCTTTTATTTCACTTTTTAAATCCCCGCTATCTTCTTTTGAGGCTTCTTTTGCAAATGAAACAGATGAAATAAAACTAACTAATAAAATAAGACTTATTAGAGTATTTACTTTACGCATAAATCAAGTTTTTAAAAACTGCTGCAAATGTAATGAATAAAATCTTTTTTTGGCAAAAAAAAATAAAACAACTTTTTATTGTTTAAACGCCTTTTTTTGAGGAGAATTTATCAACTTGATTACAAACCATATTTCGAAAAACAGATATAAAGAAAAAACGAAAATCAAAGACCATTTTTCATAAAAACTCAATGAAATCTTAGATAAATAAATCTTGTTAAAAATAATAGAAAAGGTTAACAACTTAATAAATGCTCCGTATAAATAAGCATAACCTACATAATCTTTATTCTTCTTGAAAACTAATTCTATAACAGCGTAAATAATAGACGAAGAAATGCAATTAAATATATAAATGTTTTTGATGTTAAAACTCAAAAGTTTATCAACTGAAAGATAGCTGTGAAAAATCGAGGTTATGATTGAAATAGAAATTATTAGAATTGAAAAAAGAAAGATTCTTTTTTTCATTATTGAGATATTTTTTTGGATTGTGATATAACCAAATAAACAGAAATACAAACCCCTAAAATAGTAGATCCCTTACTAAATAAATGGTTTGAAATAGCCCATTTGGTATCAAGCCATGTGCCAAATTTATGAGCAAGAAAAACTGTAATTCCAATTTGGAACCCTAATCCTATAAATTGTAAAAATGGATTAAGCGATTTTTTCTTCTGAGGATTCGGTTTGGTCATGATTGAGCTTTATGGCGCCTTTCATTTTACATGTTGCATTAAAACTAGCTCCTGGCTCAACAGATAATTTTCCTGTTTCTACTTCACCATCAATAACAGATGACGCTCTAAGTGATAATATATCTGAAACATATATTTTTCCTGAAACTTTACCTTCAATATCTGCATTAGAAGCCTTAAGTGTCCCTTCTATCATACCAGATTTTCCAATAACTACCTTTCCTGTTAAGGAGAAATTTCCTTTTACTATACCATCTATTCTAAAATCGCCTTCACTTTCAATATCCCCTGTAATTGTTGTCCCTGAAGCAATTTTGTTTTGAAGAGCATATCCATCTCCAGTAGATTTTCCTTTTTTTTGATCTGCAAACATTATAACTGTTTTAAGGTTTTATACTCATTTAAGTTTTTGTGAATCTGTACAATTTGATAATTATCTGAAGAAATTGCAAAAAATGGACGCTTTAATTTTAATTTTCTTCCTTCCAATAACTCAGCAAACCCATCGGCGCCATCAAAACTTTTTAAACCGTGGACTACAACAAAAGTATATTCTTTATTATAAACATCAACAGATGTTTTAAGCCTATAATAAGCCACATCTTTAGCTACAGCGTCTAGTTGCTTAACAAAATTAGGAATTTTTTTAACCTCAGACGATTCAAATGTATAGACTACTTTAAAATTTTGACTATCAGCGTTATCGATAAAAATCTTGTTTTCTATTTTAGGAAGTAATTCCTTAATTTGAGTTGCTGCATTTTTCCCTTCCGGTGAATCTGGATAAGTAAGTGCTATAAAGTTCATACTTTCTTTATAACTATTGAAACCATAAAATTTTCCTTTAGCAGAAGCTTTTAGCATTTCAAATTTTGGAACTATAGCATCTCCTTCAAACTCATAGATGTATTTATCGCATTGGTTTAAAACCAATTCATAATTCTGCTTTTCAAATTCTAAGTATAATTTCTCGTACAATTTTTCAGGACTGTTCTCATCTTTTGTAAGTGCCAACTCTGGGTGAAGTAATATTTGAGCATATCTAGAATCTGGAAACTCTGAAATAATTTTTTCTTTAACAATGGCTGCCTCTCCTATTTTACCCATTGCCTCATAAACCTTGTATAAATTATAATTTGTAGGAAGAATTAAACGCTCTTCTGGATCACTTTTTAATAAATCTAAAAGTTTGTCTTTTGCCAATTCTAATTCGGAAAACTTTTCTTTATAAATAACTCCTAACTGATAATAAGCAAAATTGCGCTCCTTTGTAATACTATCTATGGCTTGAGTTGAAGAAGGAATTAAACTAATATAACGTTTTGGATCAAATTCATCTAGCGCTTTTGTAGATGAAGAATCTAAAGAAGTAACATTGTTAACTTCAACAATTGTTTGTTTGCTAGACCAACGCCAATTGTCATCTAAAGTCCTTTTTCCCCAAATTTTTTGAAACTGGTTTTTACCATAAGATACCGTAGTTTCATTATAAAAGTAGAATTTATTTGGTTTGAAAGATGCTTTACTATTCAAAGATAAATTAGGCAAGTTATTATTTCCCATTGTTGTTGTTTGAGCCAAACGTTCTTGTAATTCTTGAGCCTCTTTTGCTGCTTTTTCCTGTTCTTCTGCAACAACCTTTAAGCTATCCGTGTAATTTTGAAAATAGGCCAACCGATCGTCTTCAGAAAGCGAAACGATAAAAAGAATACTATCATTTACTTTGGCAACTTCTTCATAATAAATTACATCTTCTAAATTTTCACGCTTTCTTTTGGTTTTTCTATATGGCTTAGTTCGAGGTTCTTGATTTGTTAGAGTACTATCGTAGTAAGCGCCTGCTAATTTATATTCAGTATTTTCAAATGCAAATTCTGCTAAAGCATTATAATCAAAGGACTTGAGTTGCTTGTCAGAAGTATTTGTTCTTAAAGATTTATTATAGTAGGCTTTCGCAACAGAGTCTCTTCCTCTTAATGCATAATAGTCTGCCATTCTAAAATAAATCTTGTCTAAAAACGGTTTGTTTTCTCGATCCTCTTCTAGTGACTTCAAATAATCTTCAAATTCAAACACATTGCCTAGCTCTGGGTTAAAATTGGCAATTTTGGCTAAATGTGCATTGATATAAAAAGGTCTTGGAATCTTACGATGTAAATCAATGATCTTATCAAAAAAGATATTGGCGCTATCCTTGTAACCAAACTCGTTATATAATTGCCCAGCAATGAACAAGTAGCGTGCTTGTTCTCTTTTAATCTTTGTGGCTTCAGCTGCCTTTTTAATATGTACTAAAGCTGTGTCTTTAACATTAAGATTAATGTATGCCTGAGCTAAAGTAGCTGAAATATCTGCTAGATCTTGTCCTTCTGGTTCTACTTGAAACAAAAGAGTGTTTAAATTTCTAATAGCTAAAGCATCATTATCTAAGCGCATGTTTGTTTTTTCGCGCCATACTCTAGCTTGATTAATTTTATCGCTGGTTGGGTATTTATATAGAATATAGTTGAATGCTTCAAGTGCTGGTACAAAACGCTGTTCAAAATAGCGGGATTTCCCCAACATCAAATACGCTTCATCTATCTGAGGATTCTTTTCTTTACCTTTAATATTCATGCCATGTTTTTGGACTGCTTTTGTGGCTTTTTCCTCAGCTCTTTCAAAATCAGAATTCTTTTGCTCACCAATCATCATGAAGTCATCATTGACTTCCATACGTTCTACTGGCAATAATTCCCAAAAATTATCTTTAAAAGCATCGTCTAAAGAGTTTTTCCCGCTCTCTAGAGCTAAACCTCCATTGTAGAGAATATTATATTTTGTGCCTAACGCATGAAAATTTCTAGATATAAACTTGTCCTTTTTTCTGGAACACCCCAGAAAAATAGTGGCAAAAAGGAAACTAATTATTGTGAGTCTAGACACTTTCTAATACTTTATAACTATTCATAACATAAATATATTCTATATATTATGTAAGACGTAAAAATAAACATCTTTTTGGATTATGATATTTACAACGGTGTTCATACTAAACTATATTCTGGGTAAATGGTTTTTAAATGACCTTGTAATTGGTTTGGAATAGAAAAAAGAATTAAATACAGAAAAATAGAAACAACAACTATTAAAAAACTTAAAATTCCAAGTTTAAGAGACGTGTTAAGAGCTCCTTCAATCGACCAATCCCGTAAAGATTCTAGTCCTAAATGAAATGGAACGATTAAAAAGCTGCCAGCGCCTCCTAATTGGCTAATTATAGTTTCAAACATCCATTTTTTTCCAGATTCTTTTTGTCTTTTTTTGATTTGTCTTCTTATTTTAATTTGTCTGAAAATGATTAAAACAAATGCTGCAATTAGGACCCCTAAAAGTAATTGTTCAAACCAGATATAGAACCCTTTAAGAAAACAAAATACGAGAATAGTAATTGAAACTGTTCTCAATAATAAAGGCCATTTAAAATGGGTTTTAAATAAAGACCATATTAATCGCCAATAACGTTTTGTAAGCAGTTGCATTCGCTCTTGTACAATATCTTGAAAACCAAAAACTCCAAAAGATTTGAATACAATTTTTGTAGCATCATCAAAGGTTAACTCAGGTTGTTTTTCTTGTAATTCTTCAATTGCCTCAGCCATGTGATCTACCAACTCTGTTTGTAAATCATAGTGGTAAACAAAATGTGCCCTTGTAAAACGATATAAGCTTTGAATTTGTGCTTCTGAAAGGATTGCTTTTTCTTTCAAAACAGTCTATTGCGCATATTTTTTGGCTACCTCCTGAAGCTTCATGGCCCAACTTTGACCTATAACCATACCTTGTTGTGTTAGTACAGTCTGCTTAGAGGCTAGCTTCTTTCCTAAATCAGACTCGTAAAAAGCATTCAATGTTTTAATTTCTTCCTCTGAAAATTCTTTCATATAAAGTTCTGCAAGCTGGGTGTAAAGCTCTTCAAGAGTTCCTGTTGCTTCAATGGTATAAGCATCTTTTTTGTCTTCTGGAACCATCATCCCTACTTGCGAAATGGCCTGGTCAAATAATGCCGTTGAACCTGTCTTTTTTATAAATGCTATGGTCTCTGATTTGTAATCTTGAGCTTGCAGTGAAATCACCCCAAAAAATGCCATTGAAATAATTAGTTTTTTCATAAAATATTAATTGTTAATTGATTTTAATTGTATTTACAGGAGTTACTAATTGTTGCATGGTTTCGATATACCTTAACAACTCCTCTAGCCTTGAAACCGATTCTTTTTTTCCGTCTCCTGTAAGTTTGTAATACTTTCTTAAACGATTATCCACTTTCATCACCTCTACTTTAAGTAAACCTTCTGACTCCAATTTATGTAAAGCGGGATATAAAGCCCCCTCTGTAATGATTAATTCCCCTTGAGTTATGTTTTTAACTTTCTGGGTTATTTCATAGCCATACATTTTCTCTTCATTTCTAAGAAGCTTCAAGATTATGGTAGATAAACTGCCCTTATAAAGTTTTGAATTACTCACAAATCAAATATATGATTATTCTTTATGCATAAGAAAGTTATGTATTAAAATAATTTAAAAAAGACAACAATTCTTTTAAAGCTTCATTATTTTTGGCAAAATTAAAATTATGGCCACTTTCCACAAGCTTAAAATAGCATCTATTTCAAGAGAGACGTCAAAGGCAGTTAAAGTATCTTTTGATGTCCCTGAACATTTAAAAGCAGATTTTAGCTTTAAAGCAGGACAATATATTACACTTAAAACAGAAATTAACAATGAAACGGTTAGAAGAGATTATTCGCTTTGCACCAACCCTGAAAGTAGAACCATTGCTGTCGCTATTAAAGAAGTTGAAGGGGGTACTTTTTCTGTTTTTGCCAATAAATCAATTACTTCAGGAGACGAAATTGAGGTATCTACTCCAAATGGTCGTTTTATTTATAACCCAAATACAAGTTCTGAAACTATTTTTGGCATTGCAGCCGGAAGTGGTATTACCCCAGTAATGGGAATCGCAAAAACAGTATTGAAAGAAACTACTAACAGTAAGTTTGTTTTACTTTTTGGAAACAAATCTGAGCAAGACACTATTTTTAAAAACGAGTTGACCACACTCACCAATGAGTTTTCGGACCGCTTTTCTGTTCAACATGTATTTAGTCAAGAACAAAAAGAGTATGCCTTATCTGGCAGAATCAATGAAGCGGTTATCAATGCAACTCATGAAAAACTAAATCAAAACACCAATGCCAGTACCTACTATATTTGTGGCCCAGAGGCTATGATAAATAGTGCAAAAAATACCCTAGTTGAAAGAGGTGTTTCTGAAGAAGCTATTAAATATGAATTATTTACAGCATCTACTAAAGAGGAAACTTATGTTACTGAATCTTCATCAAGTAGTGCTATATCAATTATTGTTGATGACGAGACTTTTGAAATAGAATCAGATGGAAAATCTACGGTTTTAGACCTTGCTTTAAAAGAAGATATTGATGTGCCATACTCTTGCAAAGGAGGTATTTGTAGCAGTTGTATTGCCAGAGTAACTGAGGGAACAGCAACCATGGCTCAAAACAACATCTTAACTGAAAGTGAAGTTGCTGAAGGACTCATTCTTACGTGTCAAGCTCATGCAGCCTCAGAAAAAGTTGTGATTGACTACGACGATATTTAAGCCTTTAAAATAGATTTTACCTTATCAACAATTGTATTGGGAGTTATAGTTCGCATAGCTTCCAGGTAAGCCTCAGGTGCTTTATTACCATAAACCGAAGTTGGAATTAATGGAAACTTTTTGCGGTCTGCAAGAATATTGTAATGCTCAGGCTGATTAAAAGGTGAAAAGCCAGCATAAGGGTGGGTAACCCCCCACAAAGTAACAACCGCAACCCCCATCATGGCAGCCATATGTGCATTCCCAGAATCCATAGCTAACATCACATCTAAATTTGCAATTACATCTAACTCTTCATCAAGAGATAAAGTCCCCAACAAGCTAACACAACTTGGATTATTTTCTTGAATAGCACTTAAAACTTTTTGTTCTTGGGCACCGCCTCCAAAAAGAAGAATTTTATATGTTTCTCCAAGCTGTTTAATGACTTGCTCCATCAGATCTATAGGATACATTTTGCCTTTAAAAGCTGCAAAAGGCGCAATACCAATCCATTTTTTATGATCTTGACCTATCAAATTATAAACCTTAGTGCTGAGTTCTGGTTTTATAGGAAATTCTGAATTTGAAAAATCCAATGGAAAGCCTAGGCTTTTAAAAACATCTGAATATCTTTCTATTGTGGTCTTTATTGGCTTAAAACTTTTACCCTTAACCAAGGCTTTCTTTTCGTTTCTCCCTTTATCTATCTGTTTAAAATAAATACCTCTTGAAAAAAACTTAATAACGTTTGTTCTTAGCACATTATGTAAATCTGCAACAGCTAATGGCTTCGTTTTAACTATAGCTAGTGATAATCTGTATAAGCCGAAAATAGACTTATGCGCTCCCTTTGGATCAAAATCAATAAAATTAACCCGCTTTAAATCTCTAAAAAATGGTCTAAAAAACTTGCGCGTGAGAATGGTGAGATTTACATCTGGGTATTGCTGTTGGAAAGCCCTAAGCACTGGTATGGTCATAGCGACATCCCCCATTGCAGAGAGACGAATGACTACAATATGTTTTTGGTCTTTAGACACTTTAAAAATTACTTCGCATTTCTAAGAACTGGATTCAGTTCTTCATCATTGTACATTTTCATTTGTTTATAAACTTTCATGTACTTAGCTCCAGAGGCGATGTCTGCTAATAAATCGTCTATGGCTGAACTCAAGTCTGTTCTTTGAGCCAAAAGGACATCTAATTTCTTTTGGCAAGCTGCTTTATGAGCGTCTGTAGCATCATCTCGATCTACCTCAACATTCATGTGATATATCTTTAACGCTAAAATTGAAAGACGGTCTATAGCCCAAGCTGGACTTTCAGAGTTAATCTTGGCATCAGCCGATGGTGTAACTTCACTAAACTTATCCAAAAAGTAACTATCAATAAACTCAACCATATCTGTACGATCTTGGTTAGATGCATCTATTTTACGTTTTAATGTTAAAGCTGCGACCGGGTCAATATTTGGATCTCTGATAATATCTTCATAAGCCCATTGCACGGTGTCTATCCAACATTTTCTGTATAGTAAATGTGCTATTAGATCCTCTTCCTTATTGTATTTATTTTCAAAAGATTGATCTACGGTATTTAAGACTTTATAATTGGAAATAACCTCTTGAAAAATTTGATTTGCATTATCTGTGAACATCATTTAATTTTTTTTCAAATATAATTTATTTAGTCAGAGCTAACTAATCTACTAGGAGTTTTACGGAGTGATAAATAATTGGTGTGCTCATAAAAAGCCACAAAATTAACTCTAAAATTTTTTTGTTATTAATTCGTAGCAGTAAAACACAAATCAAATAGGTTAGTGGCACTAAAAGTAGAACGTAATTTAAAATACCCTTCTCTATTGATAAAGCAACCTGAAAAACCCCAATAAAAAAATATACAAGCAAAACATAAGAATGTTGTCTTTTTCTATTTGAAAAATCTTTAAAAAATTTAAAAAGAACAATAGTAAATCCAATTAAAAACAAACTAGCTATTACAATTAACCATTTATGAAAATTTGAAAAATCAATAAAATTTGGAAGACTGAATCTCGAATATAATTCATTAAAAAAATCAAACTTTAAAATCTTTTGAAAAGCAAATAGAGAAAAACTTACTATTGAAAATACATATAAGGGAATGATATAATACCTAAAGTTTTTATGTCCATATATTAACAATGCTATGTACAAAAATATTAAAAGCAATAAAGACCAAATTTCTATATAGGCCAATATTAATAATAGTAAACTAGTATCTAACAACTTTTTAATTACATCTTTCTTAGAATATAAACTCAACGTTTTTCTTAATATTAAAGTTGAGATTAAAGCTGAAGTCAAAAGTTTATAATCACATATAATATTTGGAAAGAAGCAAGTAAGAGATACAAAAACTAAGTACTTAATGCCTCCGGTAGGGAGAAGTTTGTTTTTTTGAATAATAAACCAAAAAGCCAGAATCAAAGCTGAGAAAACAACCAATCCAATTATTGGATTTATTAAGAAAACCCATTCGTTGAAATGCATCTGATTTTCAACACCATACAATACAAAAACAGCTATTAAAAGTAAAAAGAGTACAACAAATTGTTCTGCTTTGTAACCCTTAAAAAAACTTGTTAGCATATATTAAGTTTGTATATTTGCGACTCAATGTAATTTAATACAAAATGAAAGATTTTTTCTACGCTATAGAAGATTTATTTGTCAATATTTTATTTGCTCCCTACGATTGGTTAAGAGCCTTAGAGTTAGACAATTGGTTTCTAGCCAATACAGTTAGTTGGATTTTTATTGTGGTTGGCCTTGTTGCTTTCTCCTATTGGATGAAACAATTAAAAACATTTAACGATAATAACGAGGAAGATAAAAGTGTAAGTGCGCACTCTTATCTATAAATCAAACCCTATATCTTTTCTAAAATTCATCTTGTCAAAACTAATTTTATCAATGTTTTGATAAGATGTTTTTAGAGCTGATTTAAAGTCCTCACCAAAAGAAGTAATTGCCATTACCCTTCCACCAGAAGTTACTACCTCTCCTTTATCATGTTTAGCTCCTGCATGAAAAACATATGAGGTTTTGATTTCATCAAACCCCTTAATGATTTTACCTTTCTCATAAGTCTCCGGGTAACCACCAGAAACCAACATAACTGTAGCCGCCGTTCTTGAGTCAATTTCCAATTCAACTTCATTCAAAGTTTGATTAGAAACAGCTTTAAGCAAAGCAATAATATCATTTTTTAGTCTAGGAATTACAACTTCAGTTTCTGGATCACCCATCCTAACATTGTATTCAATGACGAATGGCTCCTCACCAACTTTAATCAATCCTATGAAAATAAACCCTTTATACGGTAAGTTATCCTTTTGAAGACCCTCTACTGTAGGTTTAACAATTTTACTTTCAATTTTTTGCATTAGTTTCTTGTCAGCAAAGGGAACCGGAGAAATTGCCCCCATACCTCCAGTATTTAGACCCTTGTCACCTTCACCTATGCGCTTGTAATCTTTTGCAGTGGGTAAAATTTTATAATGCTCTCCGTCTGTAAGTACAAAGCAACTTAGTTCTATACCATCAAGAAACTCTTCTATAACAACTTTTTGACTAGCCAAACCAAATTTAGACTCAACTAACATTTGTTTTAGCTCTTCTTTAGCTTCATTTATATTATCCAATATTACTACACCTTTTCCAGCTGCCAGTCCATCTGCTTTAAGTACATAAGGAGGTGATAACGTTTCTAAAAAAGCATACCCTTCCTCAACGGAATCAGCATTAAAGCTCGCATACGAAGCCGTAGGAATATTGTGACGAAATAAAAATTCTTTGGCGAACTCTTTGCTACCCTCTAATTGAGCAGCTGCTTTTTCAGGCCCAATAACTGGAATGTTTTTTAAGTTATCATCTTCATTGAAATAATCATGGATACCAAGTACTAAAGGATCTTCTGGGCCAACAACAACCATTTCTATTTGGTTTTCAAGAACAGTTCTTTTAATAGCTTCGAAATCTGTTACTGCAATGTCAATATTTGTTGCAATAGTAGATGTTCCTGAATTACCTGGAGCTACAAAAAGTCTTTTACATAAGATACTTTGTGATATTTTCCAGGCTAAAGTATGTTCTCTTCCTCCCGAACCTAAAACCAATATATTCATAGGGTGTATTTTATGTGCAAAAAAAAGTCTATTTGGTGGAAATTACAAATTAGTAGGCTTTTTCTTCTCCTTTAATCGCGTTTAAAACAGTCTTAAAGATAATTTTTAAATCAAAAAAAAGTGACCAGTTTTCAATGTAGAAGATGTCGTATTTAATTCTATTTACAATGTCAATATCACTTTTGATTTCACCTCTAAAACCACTAATTTGAGCTAGACCTGTAATTCCAGGTTTGACATTATGCCTGAATGTAAAATCATACTTATCTATCTTTTTGGAATATTTAGAAGTATATTTAATCATATGAGGCCTTGGCCCTACAACAGACATATCTCCTTTTAGAACATTGAAGAATTGTGGTAATTCATCTAAACTAGTTTTTCTCAAAAATTTACCAACTTTTGTTACACGACTATCATTTTTTTTCACATAATCTTGATCTAATCTATCCATGTAAAGACTTCTGTATTTATAACATTCAAAACTCTCATAATTTAAACCATCCCTAGTATGCTTAAAAATGACTGGCCCTTTGGAATTAATTTTGATGAGAACCCAAATTATAGGGTGTAACCATGACATAATAAATACTAGAATAGAAATGGAGAATAAAATATCAAAACACCTTTTTACGATATAACTGACAGATCCATCGATTTTATTGGCTTTAAAGCTTAGTAAAGGATAATCAGAAAAATATGTAACCTTATATTTTCTTGAAAAAATTGTTTTGTTTTTCGGGATAAATTTTAAATTAAATTTATTCTTAAATGAAAGTTTAACAAGTTCTTTTAATTGAGAATCAGATAACTCATCTATTAAACAAAAAACCTCATCAATTTCTTTATGGTTAGATAAAAATAGAAGCGTTTCTTCAAATTCGTTGTTTGAGTGGTTTCCTGCATTTAATTTATATTCCTTTTTTATGTTATATCCAAGTTGTTTGTTTTTGATAATCCTTAAAATTCCTGAAGGAATATCATTACCAATTATAACAACTTTTCTGAGGTTCCCTCCAAATAAAATTCTAAGTTTCCTTAATAAATAATAACTAATTATTTTAAAACTAGATATAAGAATTAAGCAAAAGAATAAATATTGGATTGTTAAAATTGCTTTGAAATCCAAAAATCTGAATGCGCCTATAAAAGAGAAAACAAAAAGAGAAAAAGATAAAAACTGTTTTAGAATTTTAAATACCAGATCTGAAAGCTTAGAATACCTATATATGCTATAAAATCCATTAAAAATGGAAATTACACACCATACAACGAATAGATAACCGTAAAAAATTTTCTCTCTACTGAAAACAAACTTATAACCTTTATAAAATTCATCAAAGTCAAAAAAAAAGTAACCTAAAAAGAATATGATAAATAAGTCTAATCCAAATAAAAAAGGAGCAAGAAGCTTAGAGTATCTACCTCTTTTAAAAATCATAATTTAATTTTATCCAAAGACTCGTATTCTGAATTGAGGCTTTTAAATTCTGGAACTATAATTTTCATCTGACTAACTAGTTTATGATTATCAAAATTCTCAGCATAATTGATTAAAACTGAAATTTCATCAGATATTTGATTAAAATCAGCATTAGGTTCCTTGGATATAAGTATTTTCTTGTTGTAAGTTGGAAGTGTTTTTGATTTATCCGCCAAAAGTTCTTCATATAGTTTTTCTCCTGGTCTTAAACCAATCGTTTTGATCTCTATGTCTTTGTGAGGCTCAAGTCCAGACAACTTTATAAGACGCTCAGCTAAATCATATATTTTAACAGCATTACCCATATCGAAGAGAAAAATCTGTCCAGATTTACCCATTGATGCCGCTTCTAATACTAACTGACATGCTTCGGGTATAGTCATGAAATATCTTATAATTTCTTTGTGTGTTATTGTTATCGGTCCCCCTTCTTCTATTTGTTTTTTAAACAGAGGCACCACAGAACCATTTGAGCCTAAAACATTTCCAAATCGTGTTATAATAAACTCTGTTTTTACAGCGTTGTTGGATTTTGTGTAATCATGAAGAGACTGAACATACAGCTCAGCAATTCGTTTTGATGCGCCCATTACATTACTGGGGTTTACAGCCTTGTCCGTTGAAACCATAACAAACTTTTTAGCATCATACTTTAAAGATAGATCAGCAACATTTTTTGAACCAAGAACATTGATAAAAACAGATTCAGAAGGGTTTGATTCCATTAATGGAACATGCTTGTAGGCCGCTGCATGATAAACAATATCAGGTTTAAATGTCTTAAAAACCTTTTCTATTTTTCTATGATTAGAAACATCTCCCAAAATACATTTTACTTCAAAATCTAAATTCTTTTTATCTAACTCACATTTAAGATTATGTAATGGTGTCTCAGCATTGTCAATTAATATAATTTTTTTGACATCATAGGATGAAATTTGTCTAACCAGCTCACTACCAATTGAACCTGCTGCACCGGTAATTAGAACGATTTTCTTAAAAAGTTCTTTTTCTATAAGATTATTTTCAAGCATTATTGGTGTTCTACCCAAAAGGTCTTCTATCTCAACATTTTTAATTTGATTACTCCCTAATTGTTCTTTATCAACCTTATTGGGAGCTGTAAAAGCCTTATAGTTAAAAGCTAAACAATCTTCTATTAAGTTAACTCTAGATTTTCTGTTAATTGTCTGGTCTGAGATTATGATACCTTCAGCACCATAATACCTCAAAATAGCAGAAACCTTGTTTTTTCTTTGAATAATAGGTAATCCAAGTATCTTTTTTCTATTTATTTTTTTATCAGAAATAAAACCTAACACATTAAACTGAGAGGTTGCATCATTCATAAGAGAACTTACAAGAGATACAGAAGTAGGATTAACACCAAAAACCATAACCCTTTTAGGATTATCATTTATGGAGTTGTATGTGTAGTGAAAAAGTTGTTTCACAAAAACTCTTAACAAAAAAAGAAGCGTAAAAGAGAAAAACTCATAAAATACTACAACTGATAAATCAGTATTTATATTGAACTCAATTAAACTTGAAGCTAAGTATGGTATAGTAATTATAATTAGTGATGAAATCACACCAGATGCTAAAAATTTGACAACATCTGAAAAATTACTGTGACGTATAGGCCCTCTGTAGGTGCCAACGATAACAAACCCAGATAGTGAAGACAAGATAATTAGTGCCTCAATAAAATAATTTTGTTCATTAAATAGGTTAACATTATTTACATTGAACACTAATACTTTCGAGAACTTTAATGCTATTACACAAAGAAATAAATCTGTTATTAATACAGTCCAACTAGGTAAAAACTTAAACTCACTTAATGAAAAAAAGAGTTTACTAAACTGTAAAATCTTATCTGGTAGATTTTTCATTAGATTTTTATTGGTTAGTTATACAATAACGAAAATAATGAATTTTTATTTTATTTTATTTTTAGCAACTTTATCAATAACAAACTCGATTCTACTTAACTCACTTTTGTTGAGGTTAGATCCAGAGGGCAAACACAATCCGTTTTTAAAAAGTGATTCTGAAACACCATTAAGATATGAATTCGTGTCATCATACAATGGTTGAAGGTGCATGGGTTTCCATAGTGGCCTCGATTCTATGTTGTGTTCTTCAAATGCCAACCTTAAATCATTAACAGAAAAACCTGCCTTTGATTCATCAATTAAAACTGTGGTTAGCCAAAAGTTGGAAAAATAGTCTTTTGATGGCTCATTGTGTATTTTGACTCCGTTTATATCGTTGAATTTTTCTCTGTAAAACTTATTTACATCTCGTCTTTTATTAACATGTTTGTCTAAAACTAACATTTGCCCCCTTCCAATACCTGCACATATGTTTGACATTCTGTAGTTAAACCCTAACTCTGAATGTTCATAATGTGGCGCTTGATCTCTTGCTTGGGTTGCTAGGAAAATTGATTTATTGACTAATTCGATATTCTTAGAAACTAAAGCCCCTCCACCTGAAGTTGTGATAATTTTATTACCGTTAAATGAAAGCACAGAAACATCTCCAAATAAACCACATTTTTTCCCTTTATAAGAGCTTCCCAATGCTTCGGCACTATCTTCAATAATAGGAATCTCGTATTTAAGAGCAACCTTTTGAATTTCATCTGCTTTAAAAGGCATGCCATATAAATGAACGGCTATTATTGCTTTGGGTTTTTTCCCTTTAGAAATTCGATCAATTATACATTCTTCAAGAAGATTTGGACATATATTCCAAGTGTCTGTTTCACTATCTACAAAAATTGGGGTCGCTTTTTGATATAAAATAGGGTTAGCACTAGCAGCAAATGTAAAGCTTTGACAAATTACTTCATCTCCCTTTTGAACTCCTAACAAAATTAAAGCCAAATGAATAGCAGCGGTACCTGAGCTCAAAGCTGCTACATTAATGTTGCCGCCTAAATAATGTTCAATTTCATTTTCGAATTCATTAACATTTGGACCTAGTGGAGCAACCCAGTTAGAGTCAAAGGCTTCATGAATATATTTTATTTCCTCGCCTCCCATATGTGGAGACGATAACCAAATTTTATCTTTACTCATTAGTTATTAATAATTTTGCCGGGGACACCAATTACTTTTGAATTATCGGGAATATCTTTAGTTATAACAGATCCTGCTCCAATAACGCACCACTTTCCGATTGAGACTCCAGGAAGAACAACCGCACCAGCGCCTATAAAAGTTCCTTCTCCTAAGCTGACTCCTCCAGTCAAAACAGATGAAGACGATAAGTGTACAAAATTAGATAATTTACAGTCATGTTCAACAACTGAATTTGTGTTTAAAATACAATGATCTCCTACAAGAGATGCAGAATTAACAATTACATTAGACATAATAGCATTCCCAATTCCAATTTTTGCATATCTAGAAATAACAGCATTTTTATGAATAGCATTAACATAGTTTAATTTTCTTTCAAGTGAAATTTTTTTTCTAGTATGATTACAACCAATTGCTATTATATAATTCTGAGCAATATCATTAAATACTGGTTTCCCTTTAAAATTAAAATTTAAAAATGATTTTAATTTTGTGTTATCATCGTAAACATAGTTAACCTCCCATCCTATCGATTCTATGTTGTCAATTACAACTTTAGCGTGGCCTCCAGCCCCATATATGTTAACTTTCATTTCTTGATCCTTTAAATTTTGTCGTTGTAGCCTGACCATCTTGGTTAATCCCATCAGAATAAAACACCTTAGCAATTGTTTTAATTAAAATTTTTAAATCTAAAAAAAAACTTAGATTATTGACGTAATATAAATCATATTCAAACTTTTCCTCCCAAGTTATTCTATTTCTTCCATTAATTTGTGCCAATCCCGTTATACCTGGCTTTACTAAATGTCGCTTTTTTTGTCTTTTAGAATATAGATTTAGGTATTCAACTAATAATGGTCTAGGACCCACAACGCTCATGTCTCCTTTAATAACATTTATGAGTTGAGGTAATTCATCAAGTGATGTTTTCCTAATAAAATTTCCAACTATTGTTAATCTTTGTTCATCAGACAAAAAGTTTCCATTTATATCTTTGTCATTGTTCATGGATTTAAACTTTATTACCCTAAATAACTTTTCATTTTTTCCTGGTCTTTTCTGAATAAAAAAGGGTTTACCATTGAATTCTATTAATAATATTAAAAGAACTATAATAAAAATTGGGCTTAATAAAACAAAAAAACCCATTGAGAATAATAAATCACCCAAACGTTTAAAACAATTATTATATATCATTTATGAATTTTTTCTATGTTTAGTCTGTACTCTTCTTTTAGTAAATTCCATATATCAATTTGATTAAAATTATGTTGTATAGACTTAAACGTATTAGATTTAAAAAAAGACAATTTACTGGGTGAATTAATTACTACCTCCATGGCCTCTCTCAATTTTTTTAAGTTTTTCGGAGGAATTATCAAACCATTAAAATTATCCTTAATAATTTCATTACATCCATTAATGTCAGTAGTAATTACAGGAATACTCATTGCGCACGATTGTAAAACAACATTAGGAAAGCCCTCTCTGTAACTTGGAAAAACAAAAACATCACTAATTGCAAAAAAAGGACGAACATCTTTTTGATACCCAGTGCAAATTATTTTATCATTATAACATATTAGCTTTTCTGTGTTTTCTTTAATGGGATCTAAATGGTTCTCTAAATTTCCTACCAAAAGAAGCTTAGAATTCAAATAGTTTTTTGATAAAAAATCAAAAGATTCTACTAACTCATTTATACCTTTATCACCAACGATCCTTCCCACATACAAGAAAACAAAATCATTCTCAGCTATATCATATTTTTTTCTTAATTCTTCTTTTTCAGATTTTTTAACAATATTGTAATTGAAGTAAGATAAATTAATACCATTACTACTACCTTTACCAATAACATCTATTTTTTTCGAAGATGTATATCTTTCGTTTAAGATAAATTCCATTAGCCCTATAGAATTGGCATATATTTTTGTTGCGCACAAATAAGTTAGACTTTCAACTGAATTAAGAATAATTCTTTTAAATCCTTTAGCCTCCATTAAAGGTAGCCCAGCCACTGTGTGAAGTCTAATTGGAACTCTTGCTAGAAAAGATGCAATCATTGAAATAAATCCAGCTTTAGGTGTGTGAGAATGAACAATTTGAGGTTTATGAGTTAATAAAAACTTGTAAAACTTCATAATTGCAATAAAATCTTTAAATGGAGTGATTTTTCTTGTCATCTCAAGATGATAAACATCAATACCCTCTTTTTTCCCATAGTTATTTAATCGTTCTTTATCCGAAGAAACGGCGGTCATTTCAAAAAATTCAGACATAAAATTTAATTGCCCTTCAAGTAACTTTTCTAACGAAAGAGGTATCGTAGTAATCCTAACGACTTTATTCTTCATTTCTGAGGATTAATAAGTATAGCAAATAAGGCATAAACATTGTTTTCATTCTATTTGCTAAACCCATATTATACATATAAAAACTGTAAAATACAACACAACTAATTATAACAATTAAAACGTATGTATTAGATATGATGAAATTTTTGGTATTCTTTTTTGATTTCGTTAAAAAAGAAAAAATCAATACAATAAAAAAAAGATTTTCAAAAGAAATTAGAAATGTTCTGATATTGATAGAATCATAAAAAAGAGGTCTGAATAATAACATTATCATTCTCTCGAAATAATTTGATTCATTAATAGGAATAGATGTCATTCCATTTTTAATAGAATAAACATTTAATCTTTCTAAAAATTCTCCTAAATAAATTTCACTAATCAATAAAAAAGTCAAAACAAGCAAAAAAATTAAACTATAAAATAATTTTTTTTTATTTATGATTGATGTCTTTACACTTTTTATAAAAAATTCACATAAAATCCCATAGAGGACAATAAAGAATATATAAAATCTGACACTAAAAAGAATTGACAATAAAACTATTAGCTTAATTAAATTCTTTTTTTCTAATCTTTTGGTGAATAAAATCAATATTAATATGAAAAATGTTATAGCCTCTTTTGAAAAACCAGAGGTCCAAAAATGAATGGATGGCATAAAAATTAAAAAGTAAATAATTAATTTCCCTGCCAAATTTTTATTCTTTTCTAAAGAAATTTTATTCAAGATTTCACGAAATCCTAGAAAAGAAATGAATGAAAAATAATAACATAATGTCAAATAGTTAAACCCCACTTTTTTTGCTACAAATGCAATAGAGGTCATAAAGAACTTAGATAGAGTTTTGATTTTAAAATCATTAAAAAACAACTCTAATGAGAGGCGATCATAATTTATGAATAGTCTATACGAATCTTTAAAAGATTCAAGAGAAAACTTGTAGAAAAAATATGTTAATGAAAAATGAAAAACAGCTAGTATTAAAATTAATTGTTTTTTAAAACCAGAATGTTTCTTGTAATCTGAAATTAAAAGACATACAACTGATGCAAATAATATTAATATCAAAAAAAAAGGATTCATTTTAACTGAGATGATATTTTTTCGAAAAAAGTTTTATATTTTTTGGAATTAGATTGTACAGAAAACTCCCTTATAACGGTTTGTTTATTTTTTATGCCAATTTGAATAAAACTATCATAATTAGATTTAATTTTTAATATAGCTTCTACCCAATCTTGTGAAGTTTTAGCAAATAAATTACCGTTACCTTTATCTACATTAATATTTGATTCCAGTGGCGATGAAATAGTAGGTTTTGAGCAAGCCATGTATTGAATTAATTTAAAAGCACACTTCCCCTTGTTAAATAAATTAAATTCCAACGGCATTATGCCAATATCAAAATTATTTATCTGATCAGCTTCTTTGTGGCCATCCCATTCAATAAATTTAATAGGAAGATGCTTAAATTCACTGCTCATGCTAAGGTCAAACCCAATGAAATTAAAAATAATATTTTCTTTAAAATTTGAGATTTGATTGATAGCTTCGATCAATAATCTAAGATTTTTTGACGTTGTTTTTGAGCCAATCCAACCCACTGTAAATTTGTTTGATTCAGGTTTAATTTTAGATATGGGATACTTATCTAAATCAATAGATGTGGGAATTTCTATAACGTTATTAGAATACTTTTTAGCATACCTTGTTAAATATGGACTACCTGTTATCACCCCTTTTGAGTGAGATATAATTGAAGGGATTTTTTTTGATAAAATAAGTCTAACCAGTTTACTATGGTTATCATCGTAATGGTGAAAAATTGCATCATCATAATCTAAAACATATTTAATTTTAAATATTCTTAAAATTAGTTTCTCAAAAGGTATGAATGGGAAAAATTCTTTCTCCACAAAAAAGAAATCAAATTTATCTCTTTTATTTATTAATATTTTTAATCTTTTAAAATATCTCTTTGTGAGATATTTTAATTTAAAAAAAAATGGCATTTTACAGCCAGGGTTATAGTAATTATCAAAAAAAGGATAAACTTCAATATGAGCATAATCTTTAAAATAACTTAAATATTGAAATGTCCTATATCGACTACTAGCGGATTTTTCTGTGTACTTTGGTAAACAAATAAACTTCATTATTTAGTTTTAGAATATAATAATTTATAACTAACATAAAGTTGTTTCATACCCGAAAAATTCATTTTTAAAATAAGCTCTCCAAGTCGAATAAATGGCTCTAAGATATAAATCATTAATTTCATCATTATAAAATTAAAAGTACTAAAATGTTTTTTTGAATATATTAAAATAGAACTCCAAGAATAAAATAATCTTTCCACTTTAAAATCATTTGAAACTCCTCCTCCTTCATGAAATATAGATGCTTTTGAATAATAAAAAATTTTTTCTCCTAAATCAGTAATTCTTTTAGACAAATCAAGATCTTCATAATACATGAAAAACTTATCATCAAAACCATTTACTTTTTTAAAAACTTTATTTTCAATAAAGTAAAATGATCCTATAACATGATTAACTTCTTTATCCGTGAGATGATCCCAATCACTCATTTGATAAGACTTAAAAAAAAATGGGAATAATTTGTTAAGCTTTAGAATTTTATAAAGATATCTTATTGGGGTTAATTCTCTAGAGCAACTTCTTTGAACTTTATTTAATTTGTTTATCTGTTTACATCCTAATACCGCATAATTATTTTGTTCAGCCATAGATAAGACCAACTTAAGAGTATCTTTTTTAATCAATGTATCTGGATTCAAAAAAAGAAGATAATCAGAACTACTCTTTTTCGCTGCAATATTACAGGCTTTTCCAAACCCAGAGTTATAACCCAAATCAATTACACTAGTGTAATCATTTTTGAAACTCAAAAGTAATTTATTGTCTTTAGTACCATTACTTACAATTATAACATTTAGATTAAATCCTTGTGCGTCTGAATTTTTAAGAGCGGAAATACATTGTTTTACAAGTTCCTCAGAGTAGTAATTTACGATTATTACATCAATAGTTTTCATTAATAATTAATCTTTGTTTTTTATAAAATATTGCCAAATAAAAGAAAAACAAATATAGTAAAGGAACAGCTCTAGCGCTCATAATTAAACCAACAACAATATATAAAAGGATAGAAAAAGATAATGGTTTCAAAGCAGAAAAACCATAATAATAACTAATTACTACTGGCACCAATAGGGTCAAAATTACAATTAAAGGAATTAGGCCATAATCTAAATAAAAGTCTAAGAAAAAATTTTCAGCTGTATAAGATGAATTCGTGATTTTATAATTATTATCTCTATTGGTTAATTCATCAAAATTTTTTTTAAAATTTTCATTACCAATTCCCCACATAAAATTATCTTTTATCATTACAAATGAAGATTCATACATTAATAACCTAGTATTAACACTAGCTTGGTATGTGTTCTTGTTAGTGAGTCTGTCATATAAACCATATTTTGAGTTTATTGTTTTGTATAATGAAGAACTGAATACGGTTACTAACATAAAAGGAGTTATAACCAATAAATATTTGAAAAACTTTTTAAATTTTGACAGGTAAACTAGAACACTTAAAGCAATTAAAACAATTGCAATCTTAGAAGCCGTCAATGCAATTGTTATATAAATCATCAAAACTAAAAAAACATTAAGTCGCTTCATTTCTTTATCAAATTGTAATGTTCCTAATGGAAAAGCAAGAAACGCACACAAATTTAATGGATTATCTAGAAAAGAAACTGACCTAAAGGTCAAATAAATATAGTCTGGGAACGTGTGTATCCAAAAGATTGTTTTGAAAAAAACATCAAAAAACAACTTTTGTAAAATTCCGTAAAGACAGACTAAAAATGTCATTAAATAAATTCCTTTCATAAAAAATTTATAATTGCTTTTGTCAAAAAAATGATATGCAATCACAAATGTCAAGAAATAATTTACCCACCTAATTAAATATTTAGCCTTGTATAATATATCGTCGTAATTCGTTAAGAATAATGATATTACACAAAAAAGTATTAAAATTAATAGTATTATTATTTCATTGCTTACAAAAATTTTCATTTTGTATAAAGAATATATACTAAATAAAATAAATTGAAAAAAAATAAAAAGATCCGGTAAGGAAAACTTACCCATAAGTTCTTTTGACGGAAAAAAAACCATCACCATTATTGGAAGCAACAAAAAAAATTGCCTCTCAATCCCTTTAAAAAAGTTGACTTTATTTACTTTCATTATGTTTCAAAAGGATAAGTTTATAAATAATAAGTCCAAGATAAAACAATGAACTAAACAACATAATGAAAGCGGATGCAACATAACCGTATTTAGGCAGAAACAATATAGACAATATAATAGAAGAAAAAACTGTTATTAACATGTAATAGGTCAATACAATCGTTAACTTTTTTGCTTCAATTATTTTTTGAAGAATAATAGCCAATTGCCAAACAAAAGTGCTAATTAGCAGTGGTAGAAACAAATCGGATAATTTAACAATTACATCTTCTGATGTAAAACCTAAATAATCTACTATTATAAACCTTTTGCTAACTCCAAAAAAGACTGCTAATATTAAAAAAATTATTGTTAAAAAAAAGATGGTTTTTCTTAGAGTCTTGTCAAATAGTCTGTCGTCGTTTTTATTAAATGCATTCATTAAAATTGGCTGAGCTGAATTCCCAAGTGGTTGAGCAAATTGAAGAAAAACTTTTGAAATTATATCATATAATGCTGAATACTCAGCAAGCGCAGCAAACCCTACAAAATATTTTATTAAAAACCGATCAACTCCATTGGCAGATGGAGATAAAAACATCCATATACTTAATGGAAAGCCATATTTAAAAAATGAAAAAGCAATAATTTTTGTTTTTCTTAAAGATAAATAACTCTTGTTATTAAAAGTTTTCAAGTTCTTGCTATTTAGAAATAAATTTCCAATTAAATAACTAATCAAAAGAGCAGATACAATAATTTCTAATTGATGTTTTTCATAACCTTGGTAGAGAAAAATAAAAGGAATAAATACATAAATTAACATTCTTATTAACTCTGAAATAACATATGTTCTTGAATTTAACAACGATTGGTTAAAAACTAATTTTACTCCATAAATAATTGAAAAAAAACAACAAATCCCTAAAAGAATTGAAACAATAAAGCCATTATTTAAAATAACTAAAACAAGTATAAATAATAAGCTTATTATTGAGGAATTTATTATTGCTATTCGATTAACTGAATTAGAATATTTAAAAAAGTATCTTGTATTTTCAAACTTCGAGCTAAACTTTAAAACAGACTGAGATATCCATCCTGTACCAATTGAATTTGACATCAAAAAAGCAGTGTATATAAAAACGTACTTGCCATATAATTCTAACCCACAAAATTTTATAAATAAGGGTATCGAAAAAAAATAAATTAGCCCATTTGCTCCCTTACCTATCAAATAGGTTACAAACTTTATTTCAAGAAGCTTATTACCTATATTAAATGACATTTTGCCCCCTTTTTTTATGAAGATAAAATAAATTCATTAAGCCAATATAAATTGAAAAAGACACCACCCCTATCATTCTTCTCAGAATCGACTCTTGTAAAAAATTTAATAAGAAAATTGAAAGTATAACTAAAAATATTGGGTTCTCAATTGCAATTGCACTCTTTATACTCTTATAAATCATTAAAAAATATAAGATTAAAAGAATTATGCCTCCTGACAGAGCGGCCGATAGAAATACGTTATGCGAATCCGTTTTATGCATTAATAAATCTCTCATTGGTTCATAGCTAATATTGGAAAATTTTTCTTTCATTAATTCATGGTAACCCCCAATACCATATCCAAAAAATGGTTTTTCATAAATTAATTCTACCCCTGAAGAATAAATATAGGTTCGCTTTTCGTTAACAAAATCAAAATTTGATAATTTGACGAAAAATAATACTGTCACACTAATCAAAACATATGTATAACTTGATTTAAATTTTATTTTGAAAGCGTGCTTCATGAAACTCATAACAAAAAAACCTCCCGCTAATAAAATATTTAGTTTAGATTGAAGTAAAAATATAGTCCACAAAATAAATGCTGATAAAACAATCATCATAAACTTATTAGCTTTTCTTTTAATTTTATCGAAATAAAAATCTAACAAACAAAGTGTGATTAATAAATTGATTGAATTGTATGCTTTGTGAATGAAAAAAAAAGTTCCATGTTTTGTTGGAAGACAAGAAAGAAGATATTTAAAATCTTTTCTAAGCATAACAGTTAGCTTATCAATGAAATTTAACTCTGAGGCCAAATAGAAGCATTCTGTTATTAAAGAATTAAAAAAATATAAATTATAAAAGACAGAAAATAAGAAATTTGAGAGGATAAAAAATTTAAATAAGTTTAGGTAATTTAATTTTTTGAATATGTTAAGACCATAGGTGGTTAAAAAAAGAATTATTGGTAATGACAAAAGTGTTTTTAACTCTCTTAAACCTGAGCCAAAATTTTTAGAGTACAAAAGGGTGATTATTGAAAAAACATAAAAGGCTATTATGGTTAAGAATAATTTATTAGTCTTCTTATCCTTCAATGAATGAAAGTAATCTTTCCAAAAATTAATTATTAAATATGCCGTTATCAAAATTATAATTTTAGAAATAATAGATAATTTTAATATTGGAAAAAAAAGTAATATCACACATAGTATGTTAAGTATCGAATACTTTTTTAAGTGTTTATTTACATTCATTAATTCCATTATAATTTGAATAATTTTTTAACCAATTTTGGGGTAGGTCTTATAAAAGGATCGTAATTACTTTCTTGCTTGTTGATTGTTATGTATGAGCCGCCATCTGAAACTCTTAAAAATTCATTTGGTTCGAAATAATTATTTATTTCACTTTGGTGAATAGTAATCTGTTTTGTTTCTTTTTTAATTGTAATTTTTTTCAACTCAATAAGAGTGTTTTTTTTATTTGAACCCAAGTCAATTCTAAGTTTTTCAATGGAGCTCTTTGAAACTATATCTTGCTCTAAAACTTTAATTTTAAATGATCCGGTAACAGGATATCTATATGATTTTTTTTCAGAAAAAGGTAATGAAAGATCATTTTCATAATATATCTTAAAGTTATCATTGTGATCTAAACGATAATCTATAGAAATTTTATAGATTACTTTATTAGGTTTTAGTTTAAGTATATTATTACAATTACATAAAAAAAATCCCGCAAAGATTAATATGAAACTTTTAATACTAATAACTTTATAATTTAGATAAGCATAATTTTAAACTGTCTTCCCAATCTGGAGCTTTAAAACTAAACGTTTTTTGTGTTTTTTTAGTGTCTAAAACACTGTATTTAGGTCGTTTAGCAGCTGTTGGATATTCAGATGACATGATAGGACTTATCTTGACTTTAATGTCTTTCAACTTGAAAATAGATTTAGCAAAATGATACCAACTGGTTTTTCCATAGTCGGAATAATGATACAATCCATAACTCTTAAAATTTCCACTAATTATTTTAAAAATTAATTTCGCTAGATTTTCAGCATTTGTTGGAGATCCTATTTGATCACTAACTATTTTTAAATCACTTGTTGAATTAGATAACCTCAACATTGTTTTTACAAAGTTTTTCCCGTAAGCTGAATATAACCAAGACGTTCTAATTATAAAATATGAACTTAAATGATTTATTACTTCTTGTTCGCCTTCCAATTTTGTTTTACCATAAACCCCAAGAGGCAAAGTCTGATCAGACTCAATGTAAGGTTGTGTTTTTTCTCCATCAAAAACAAAATCTGTTGAAATGTGAATCAAAACAATATTGTTTTTAGAACAAGCTAATGCTAAGTTTTTGGGGCCAACTGTATTTACTTTTTGTGCCATTTCGGGTTGATCTTCAGCCAGGTCTACAGCAGTATAAGCTGCACAATTTACACAATAATCAAATGAGTTTTTTTTTAAAAACTTCGAAACATCCTGATAATTTGAAATGTCTAATTCATTAATATCAACATAAACTGTTTCAAACTCTGATGTATTGGGTATAATATTTTTGAGGCATTGTCCTAATTGCCCTTTGCCTCCACTAATCAATATTCTTTTCATTTTAAAACAATGTTTCTAGATAGGGCAACTCCAAATCTTTTTCTGATACTAATATTTCATTAGTATTTAATTGCCAATCAATATTTAGCGCGCTGTCATTAAAAATTATTCCTGATTCTGATGCTTTGTTGTAAAAGTTGTCACATTTATAATTGAAAATTGCAAATTCACTTAACACAACAAATCCATGAGCAAACCCTCTTGGAACATAAAGTTGTCTCTTGTTTTCTCCTGATAATTCTATACTAAACCATTTTCCAAAAGTAGTTGAGTTTTTCCTTAAATCAACTGCAACATCAAGTACTTTTCCAGTAACAACTCTAATTAACTTTGCTTGAGCATATTCATCTTTTTGAAAATGCAATCCTCTTAACACTCCTTTAGTAGAAAAAGATTCGTTGTCTTGAACAAAATTTATATTGAAGCCGGTTAATTCATTGAATTGTTTACTGTTAAACGACTCAAAAAAATATCCCCTTTTATCATTAAATAAACTTGGCTCTAAAACTAAACAATCACTCAACGTGGTTTCAATAACTTTCATAAAAAATTAAATTAGAGATGATAAGTTTTTACCATAACCACTCTTAATCAATGGAGTAATAATTTTTTTTAATTGGTTTTTATCAATAAACCCCATCCTGTAAGCTGCTTCTTCAATAGCTCCAATTTTTAAACCTTGTCGCTCCTCAATAACCTGAACAAATTGTGATGCTTGCATTAATGAATTAAAAGTTCCTGTATCTAACCATGCTGTGCCTTTATCTAAAACACTAACTTTAAGTTTTCCTTTTTCTAAATACACTTTATTTACATCTGTAATTTCAAGTTCACCTCTTTGACTTGGCAATATGTTTTTAGCGATTTCAACAACCGAATTATCATAAAAATATATTCCGGGTATGGCATAACTAGACTTGGGTTGTTTTGGTTTTTCTTCTATTGAAATTACATGCCCATTTTCATCAAACTCAGCGACACCATACCGCTCTGGATCATTTACATGGTATGCGTAAATAATTCCACCTTCTGGGTCATTATTTTTTTGTAATAATGAAGATAGCCCTGTCCCGTAAAAGATATTATCCCCCAAGATCAATGCTACTTTGTCTTTTCCTATAAATTCCTCACCAATTATAAATGCCTCAGCTAAACCATTGGGTTTTTCTTGGACAGCGTATTTAAATATGCATCCTATTTTTTTTCCATCTCCTAAAAGCTCCTTAAATAAGGGCAAGTCCTTAGGAGTTGAAATAATTAAAATCTCATTTATTCCTGCTGAAATTAATGTTGATAATGGATAATATATCATTGGTTTATCGTATACAGGCATTAGCTGCTTACTTACAGATAAAGTCAACGGATGAAGTCTTGTGCCTGATCCCCCTGCTAAAATTATACCTTTCATAATCTATTTTGAATATTGTTCTTTGTAATATTTATTATAATTCCCTGAAACAATATTTTCTAACCACGAAAGATTATTTAAATACCATTCAATTGTTTTAGAAAGGCCTTCTTCGAAAGTTACTGATGGTCTCCAGCCTAACTCACTATTAACCTTTGTTGCATCAATAGCATATCTCAAATCATGACCAGGACGATCTTTTATATATGTAATTAATTTTTCTGAAGATCCATTTGGTTTGTTAAGCTTAAGATCCATTTTAGCACATAACAATTTTACCAAGTCTATATTTTTCCACTCATTGAATCCACCTATATTATATGTAGATTTATTTTTTCCCTTGTGAAATACTAAATCAATAGCTTTTGCATGGTCTATTACATATAGCCAGTCTCTAGTATAATTTCCATCTCCATAAACAGGGAGGTCTTTATTGTTTAAAATATTATTTATAAATAGTGGTATTAATTTTTCAGGGAATTGATTAGGACCATAGTTATTTGAACAATTAGAAATTATATAGGGCATATTGTAAGTCTCTCCGAAAGCCCTAACAAAATGGTCAGAACTTGCTTTAGAAGCAGAATAAGGGGAGTTTGGGTCATATGGTGTTTGTTCAGTGAATAGTCCTTTCTCTCCTAATGTTCCATACACCTCATCCGTACTGATATGATAAAACAGCTTTTCATGAAACCCTTGCTCTGATATTGATTTAAATGCATTAAGTAAGTTCAAGGTACCAAGAACATTAGTCTTAGCGAAAGCTAGAGGATCAGAAATAGACCGATCAACATGAGATTCAGCAGCTAAATGTATTACACTATCAAATTGATACTTTTGAAATATTTCGTTGATAAAAGTTGAATCAGTGATATCTCCCTTAATAAATTTGTAATTAGGAAGAAAGTCAATATCCTTTAAATTTTCAAGATTTCCAGCGTAAGTCAAAGAATCTAAATTGAAAATTTTATAATTTTTGTATTTTAAAACAAATTCTCTTACCACGTGAGAACCAATAAATCCTGCACCTCCAGTAATCAAAATCGATTTACTCATAGTTTTTTATGTATATAATTATATTTGTAATTAGGTAAGCTAAAATCAACATAATCAAAGAATAAATAGGATAAACAATTTTATAATTAGTGGTTAATGGTTTATAACTTGAGCCCACTTCTTGAAAGTTAGATAATATATAATAAAACTCACTGTAGTTAATTTTTTGTTCGTCAAGGGTCCTTAATTTATCTCTAAGATCAATTTCTTTATTTAACAACTCATATTCATAGGTGTTTGATTTTTGTTCGCTAAGAGGGAGTTCTCCCAAACCAAACTTTAAATTAGGTGTCTTAGACTCTTGTTCTAAAACTTTTAGATAAGTTTCTTTTAAATCATTGATTTGAGAAATTTGAGATTCAATCGCTAATTTTCGTATATCCAAAACTGAATCAAAGCGTCTTTTTACTTCAATTGAGTGATTATTAGCAAAAGATTTTTTGAGCCCCCCTTCCAGTTTTTTGAAAATATCTTTTTTCTCAGATACTACAGTAATTTCGAATAAATCACCAGATAATAAATCTCTGTTTTTTATAAATTCATCGAAAGGCATCAAATCAGTTATTGATGTATCTATTTCTTTTAAATAAACGTCATAGTATTTTAATTGATCGTTTCTAGTTTCTAAACCCGGTTTAATTGAAAATTTATTAAGAGACTCAATATCTAATTTTTCTATTCCAAAAATACTTGAGAGTTCTACATGATTACTATTTGATATTAGATCATTAAAATAATTCAAATTATCAATTAGTTGATATTTAGAGTCAAAAAATGTCTTTACTAACATCTTAGATGAAAACAATGGTTTCGTTTTTGACTCTTTATAGATTCCAAATAAAATTGAAATAATAATCACAGGGATTATTATTTTATAATATTTAATAACAATTTTTAAAGAATAAATAATAAGTGAATAACTCTTGTAAAATACAGAAGTTGTTAAGGATATTATGGCCTGAAAAAAACGGCCTATCGCATTAAAAAGAACGCCCAAATCTACTTCTTCAGATGCGTTTTTATCGGTATTACTCATAATTTCAATTAGTTTATAATATTTGTTTTAATATTTTTTCTGTAATTACATAAGTTGGTTTAACACCAGTAGTTCCAAGACCACCAGAAGCTAATGTGCTTCCTGTTTCTAGGGGGTTATCACTTGCATAATAAGCATATCTGACTTTTACATCAGAACTAATGCTGCCTCTAATTTTTGAAGAAGCCTGAATTGCTTTTTGATAATGTGCTCCTTCCATCTCTAACCCTATCACATCCCATGTTGAGTTCTTAAAGAATTTTAAAATATCTTTATTTTGAAGAGATGTTCCAAGAACTGTTACCATAGAACCTTCGTAAACATCAATCCCTGAATCTTCAAAATGATGTTTTTCTAGCTGGTTTTTAAAGGGATAGTTATCTGCTGTTCCCTCAAAAATATGTGCAGACGGAATCATAATATCGCCTTTTCCTCCTTCTAAAATACCTGCCTTACCCATAATAGATACAGATTTTACGTTGATATACGTCTTTTGCTCTTTATTAACTATAGGTTTTAACAATTCATCAATGGTTTCATATGCTTGTTCGCCGAATGCATAATCC
>JBELHJ010000002.1:0-89588 GCA_042091495.1 Bacteroidota bacterium | reverse complement strand
TTCAGTAAGATATGCTAGATAAACTACAAATAGTTAAACAACGTTTTGATGAGGTAAGTGATTTGATTATTCAACCTGATGTAATATCTGACCAAAAACGTTACGTGCAATTAAATAAAGAATACAAAGACCTAAGGCTTCTAGTTGAAAAGCGAGAAGCTTATATACTTTTAATTGATAATCTTAAAGAAGCTGAAGAAATCATAGCTGATGGAAGTGATGCCGAAATGGTTGAGATGGCAAAGATGCAATTTGAAGAAGCTAAATCAGGAATTCCGATTTTAGAAGAAGAAATTAAATTTTTACTGATACCCAAAGATCCAGAAGATTCTAAAAATGCAGTTGTTGAACTTAGAGCAGGAACTGGTGGTGACGAAGCTAGTATTTTTGCTGGTGATTTATTTAGAATGTATACCAAGTATTGCGAATCTAAAGGGTGGAATGTAAGTACTGTTGACTATAGCGAGGGTACTAATGGTGGCTTCAAAGAAATACAATTTGAAGTATCAGGTGAAGATGTATATGGTACTCTTAAATTTGAAGCTGGGGTACACCGTGTACAACGTGTCCCACAAACTGAAACACAGGGTCGAGTTCATACAAGTGCAGCAACCGTTATGGTTTTTCCAGAAGCAGAGGAGTTTGATGTTGAAATAAACCCTAAAGACGTTAGAATTGATTTTTTCTGTTCTTCAGGCCCTGGCGGACAGTCTGTAAATACTACCTACTCTGCAGTAAGATTAACTCATATTCCAACTGGTTTGGTGGCCCAATGTCAGGATCAGAAATCCCAACATAAAAATAAAGAAAAGGCTTTTAAAGTATTGCGCTCTCGACTTTATGATTTGGAGTTGGCTAAAAAACAAGAAGAAGATGCTGCAAAGCGCGGTTCTATGGTTTCTTCTGGTGATAGAAGTGCTAAAATTAGAACATACAATTATCCCCAGGGACGGGTAACCGATCATAGAATTGGTTTGACACTTTATGATCTTCAAAATATTGTTAATGGCGATATTCAAAAAATAATTGATGAACTTATGCTTGCTGAAAATACTGAAAAGCTTAAAGCTAATGATGAAACAATTTAATTAGAACTTTATGGATATAGCTTTACTTGTTGATGAAATTAAAAGAAAGAAATCTTTTTTGTGTATTGGTTTAGATGTTGATTTAAAAAAAATTCCAAGTCATCTATTAAACAAAGAAGATCCAATTTTTGAATTTAATAAAGCTATTATAGATGCCACGCATCATTTGTGTGTAGCATACAAGCCTAATACTGCATTTTATGAGGCTTATGGTACTGATGGATGGGCATCATTAAAAAAAACAATAGATTATATTAATGCTAATCACCCTAAAATTTTTACCATTGCTGATGCTAAAAGGGGAGATATTGGCAATACGAGTACCATGTATGCTAAGGCTTTCTTTGATGATTTAAATTTTGATAGTGTTACTGTTGCTCCATATATGGGTAAAGATTCTGTTGAACCTTTTTTAGCTTTCAAAAATAAACATACTATTCTTTTAGCATTAACATCTAATACAGGTGCTTTTGATTTTCAAACACAAGAAGTTGAAAATACGTTCTTATACAAGTACGTATTGGAGGTTTCTAAAACTTGGGAAAATTCAGAAAATTTGATGTATGTAATTGGAGCAACAAAAGCTGATTTTTTATCAGAAATAAGGACTATTGTTCCAGACAATTTCTTGTTGGTGCCGGGAGTTGGTGCTCAAGGAGGAGACTTAAAAGCTGTTTGTGATTTTGGAATGAATAATAAAATAGGTTTACTTATCAATTCATCTAGAGTAATTATATATGCTTCTTCTGGTGAAGATTTCGCTCAAGCTGCTGCTAGTTCTGCGCATCAACTGCAACAACAAATGGCGGCTATATTGGCAGAAAAATTTATTTAGGCAGAGCGGTGCTCAAACAATTCTTTACGAGCATTTTGCTTCCAAAAATCGAAGGCATGGTTGATTTGATTCTTTGAATAATCTTTGTTAATTTCCTTTGTATATTCATAGTAAAGAACATCTTCCATATGATATAATAATTCATCATAGCGTTCTTCATTAATTAACTTTTGCTCTACACGATCAAGATTTTGATCAATCCACTTATTGAAGTCTTTTACAATTTTCATAACTCTTTTTTAAATACTAAATACTTTCATTTGTTTTAATTCTCTTATTGAGTTGAAATCATCATGTCTATCAAGAAATGCATTTTTATTATACTCACTCATTAAAAGCATTGCTCTGTATTCAGCAATATCACTTTCTGCTGGATCAATGAACCTATAGTTGTAGGCACGCTCAATTAATTGTTTGTAATTTTTAAAACCGGGGATTCTGATTTTTGAATTTTGATCACTCATTTTTAAACGTTATATATACTATTATTATTAAATGTATTATTTACGTTTACAAATATATGTAACTAATTGATAATCACCAAATTATAAGTGTAAAAAATACAAATAAAAATATATAACTATAAAAATTGTTACTTAATCTATATTTAATTACACTTTACCTAAAATTTTAACAGTATTAAATTTTTAGAATTTTACTACAGATAAATAAATAGGTAAATATTTATGACAATTAGATGTACTGAACTAGTCTTCGTTTATCAAGATTTTAAGAAAAAATAACGGTTTTGTTATTGTAAACCATTACTTTTCTTTGAATATGAAGTTTGATGGCCGTGGATAAAACTATTTTTTCTAGATCTCTTCCTTTAGTTACCAAATCTGAAATACTGTGTGTATGACTTACTCTATTTACACCTTGTTCAATAATTGGCCCAGCATCAAGTTCCTCAGTAACGTAGTGACTGGTTGCACCTATGATTTTAACTCCTCTTTTATACGCTGAGTGGTATGGTTTAGCACCAACGAAAGCAGGTAAGAAGGAGTGATGAATATTGATAATTTTATTTTGATAAGCATCAATCATTGATTTTGGTATAATTTGCATGTATCTCGCAAGGACAACAAAGTCGACATTAAATTGTTTCAATAACTCTAGTTGTTTTAAAGTTGCTTCGTTCTTATTTCCTTTATTAAATGGAATGTGATAAAATGGAATATCAAAACTATCTGCTATAGACTTTAAATCATCATGATTACTTAAAATAAAAGGAATAGAAACATTTAATTCTCCAGATTTAAACCTCCCCAAAATATCATACAAACAATGGTCATACTTAGAAACAAACAAAGCCATAGCAGGTTTGTAGCTCGAAGAATAGATTTTCCAGTTTATATTAAATTGGTTTGCAATTAATGTTTGAAAATTAGCTTTGAATCCCATGTGATCAAATCCTTCCCCAAATTCTCCCTCAAGTCTCATAAAAAAAATACCAGCTTCGCGATCTACATGCTGATCAATGTATACAATATTTCCTTTTTGTTCAAGAATAAACTGGGTAACAGATGCAATGATTCCTTTTTGATCATTACAGTGAATTAATAAGGTGATTTTTTTCATGGCTTTAAAATAAATAAAAAGCCATTACAACCTGCATATAAAATAAAAAAACTCTGTTTATAGTGTTAGAGACCAGTTATTAATGTTTTTGTGAAATTTTTTTAGTTCAGATCTGAGGAGTTTGATGAATTCTATGCCTCTAGAGTTACTATTTTCAAGCTGCTTACAGTTTGAATACAACTTAGAACTGAATTTTTTCACTGCTTCAGCATGTTTTAATTTTTCATCTGTTGAATGAACGGTTTCAGCTTGAATAATTTCTGGAATTAATGAATCTGAATTTTGCACAATATCACCACTAAAATAGATAAAGTCATTTTCTTTACCGTTTAAATCTAAAGTGCTTAGATCTTCTCTTATATAAAAAGAAACGTGCGCAGAAAGTTTTCTTATTTCTAATGCTAGTGGATATAAAGAGTTAGACTTGTGCTTTACAGATACTATCATACAACAAAAATAAAGGTAGGTAATTACTAATTAACTTTATGATTTAAATCAAAATTCATATTTTGCTTTAATATTTATGTTATTTAATTAAATTTATTTAAAAATGAAGATTGATGCCATCAATGTATCTATTCTTAAAATTCTACAACAGAACGCCAGAATGTCCAATGCTGAAATTGGTAGACAAGTAGGTATTAGTTCTCCTGCTGTTGGTGAACGCATAAAAAAAATGGAAGACACTGGTATTATTGATAAATATCAAACTGTTGTATCATACCAAGAGACCGGTTTCCAATTAAAGGCCATAATTACTATGAAAGCTTTTGTTGGCAAATTAGTACCATTTATAAAAAAGGTCAAATCATACAAAGAGGTTATTAATTGTTACAGAATAACTGGGAATGATAATATAGTAATGGAAGTGGTTTTTAAAAATCAAACTCATATGGAATCTTTCATTGATGACTTAATTTTATATGGTGAAACAAAGACTCAAATTGTATTATCTAAAATCATTGACAACAATGCGATTCTACCAATTTTATAAAATACATTGTTTTATTATTTTTTTTTCTTGTTCAATCCATTTTTCTTGTAAGAAAGGAAAAGAGCCTATTTCTGGTTTTACAGTACATCAGCAAAAACAAAATGCTTTTTTTCAAGATGCTTCTAAATCTCCATTAACTAAAAAACAATTAAAAAGCTTTAAGGCATTGCCCTTTTTTAAATTGGACAGTAGTTTTATGGTTAAGGCCTATCTTGAAAAACAAAAAGATGAAAATTTTAAAGATATACCAACTTCCACAGAGCGCATTGCAAAACAACGTGTTTATGGTTTAGCCAAAATGAAAATTAAAGGAGAAACAATTACACTTAACATATATCAAACAGAAAGTGCTTTTTTAAATAAGTTGGATAACACTTTGTTTCTGCCTTTCCTAGATTTAACAAATGGAGAAAATACTTATGCTGGAGGAAGGTATCTAGATTTAATCATACCTGATAATGATAGTTTGATAATAGATTTTAACAAAGCTTATAATCCATACTGCGCATATAATCCAAAGTATTCATGTCCAATAGTTCCAAGCACTAATTTTATACACGTAAAAGTTGAAGCTGGAGTTATGTATTTAAAAGAGAATTAAAAAAATTTCACCAAATACATTCCTCCAAATACACTTAAAAATCCAACAATAAAACTAGCTATAGTATAAACAGCAAAACTACCAAAATCTCCTGATTTCAAGAAGATATGATTTTCATAAGCAAATGTTGAAAAGGTTGTAAATCCACCACAAAAGCCTGTAGCTAGAAAAAGGACTTGATGCTCTTCAAGATTATTATTTTTAAGAGATAAACCAAGGATTAATCCAATTAATAAGCTTCCAAGAATATTAGCAAGAAAAGTGCCATATGGGATCCCGTTGGATGAATCATTTAGAAATTTCCCAAGTATATATCTACAGACGCTACCCAAACCACCCCCAATAAATATCCAAAAAAAATGTTTCATTTTAAATGTAATGATTTCAAATCTAAGTAATTATGGTTCTGTGTAACCTACTTATTAAATTTATGAAAACATAAATTTAATAAGTGCTATTAAACTTATGAAAGCAATAAAAGCAATTAATATCCAGATACTTCCTTTGTAATAGCGTACATGAAGTTTTTTATCTTTAAAATAGGTGTAAGTGATTATTGCACTAAAAACTATAAAAAAAATAACACCAAAGACTAATTGACCAGTGGAAAACATTTGAATAAAAATTATAATTTAGTCAAATATATAAGTTAATAAATTTACAGCAACAGAATATTATGAAAAAGAACATAGATGCCGTTAAAGCATTTCATACCGCTTTTAAAATTGGTTACAGAGAAATTCCTAAAGCAGATTTAGGGATTAACAAAAATGAACTAAGGTTTAATTTAATGAAAGAAGAAAATGAAGAATACCTTGAGGCTGCAAAAAACAATGATTTAATTGAAGTTGCAGATGCACTTGGTGATATGCTATATATTCTTTGTGGAACCATAATAGAACATGGATTACAACATAAAATTGAAGCTGTTTTTGATGAGATTCAAAAAAGTAACATGAGTAAACTTGGAGAAGATGGTCAGCCTATCTATAGAGAGGATGGTAAAGTTCTTAAAGGTCCTAACTATTTTAAACCCAATATTGACAAAATATTAAATCAATAAAAAAGAGCCTAAAAGGCTCTTTTTTATTATAAAACTTCATGTCTCCATCCATGAGGATCGGATGATTTATTATATTGAATTTGTAACATTTTATCTTTTAACATTGTTGCATAAGATTCCTTAATTTTTGGTAATTCATAATTTTGACCTTGGTGGCCAAAACCTAGAATAGGATTAATCACAGCTGCAGTGCCAGTTCCAAAAATTTCTTTAAGAGATCCATTATTAAAAGCGTCTTTAATTTCACTTACCTTAACAGGACGAACTTCACAGTCAATGCCTTTGTCTTTAGCCAGTTGAATAATACTTTTTCGGGTAATCCCATCTAGAATCCTATCATTGGTTGGAGCCGTTAAAAGTTTGTCATTTATACGGAAAAATATATTCATAGTTCCAGCTTCCTCAAGGTACTCGTGATTATTGGCATCGGTCCAAATAATTTGTTGGTAACCTTTTTCCTTTGCTAAATTGGTAGGGAAAAATTGCCCCGCATAGTTTCCAGCAGCTTTAGCATATCCAATACCTCCATCTGCAGCTCTACTGTAATCTTCAGAAATTAAAACTCTAACTTCACCACTGTAGTAAGATTGGGCCGGCGAACAAATAATCATAAACTTATAGGTTTGTGAGGGAGATGCAGAAATAGCATTGTCTGTAGCTATTAAAAAGGGTCTCACGTAAAGCGAGTTACCTATACCTTTTTTAATCCATTCACTGTCAATTTTTAAAAGTGCCTCAAGTCCTGCAAAAAAATAAGATTTAGGAAAACTAGGCATAGCTAGTCTCTCACTTGACTTATTAATTCTATCAAAATTATCTTCTGGTCTAAATAACCAAATTTTATCAGCATCATCTTTATAGGCTTTCATACCTTCAAACACAGCTTGGCCATAATGAAAGACACTTGATGATGGATCAAATTGCATTGGAGCATAAGGTATAATTTCTGGTGTTGACCACGAACCATTTGCATAATTACATACAAACATATGATCGGTAAAATTCTGTCCAAAGGATAAACTGCTAAAATCAAGGTCATTTATTTTAGATTTTACAGTTTTAGTTATTTTAATATTTGTGCTTGTTATATTTGTCATTACAAGTAATTTTATCAGACGAAATTAATTAATTTTGAACGGACTTAATAAATAATATCTTAAAAAGTATAAGCCAAATGAAAGTATTTAAATTTCTATTAATTATTGGAGTTTTTCAGTGTATTTTTGCGCAAAAATCAAATTTTGGAGCACCAATTTCTAATGACAGACCTCTGAGTGTTTCATCATTGACTTCTATATATGATAAATTAAAACCTGAAGATACTGAAGCTGTTGTTGCAAAAGTTGTTGTTAACGAAGTATGTCAGGTTAAAGGATGTTGGTTAACATTTAAGCTTGATGATGGAGAACTGGTAAGAGTAAAATTTAAAGACTATGGTTTTTTTGTGCCTAAAGACTCCTCTGGTGATACTTTTATAATTGAAGGTATTGCAGGTGTTGAGGAGCAATCTATAGAAACTTTAAGGCATTATGCTGAAGATGCAGGTAAAAGCAAGGAAGAGATTATGAAAATTAATTCTCCTAAATGTACCAAAATTTTTACAGCTAGCGGAGTTGCTGTTTTGAATTAGAATGATAGAACGAAAAATTATAACTACAGCTGATGGCTCTAAAACGATTCATTTAGAATCATGGAATGAACAATACCATTCAAAGCATGGTGCATTTCAAGAAGCCAATCATGTCTATATTAACAAAGGTTTTCTGCATAGAGTTAATACATTTCAAGGAAACACTATTGAGGTTTTAGAGATTGGTTTTGGAACAGCTTTGAACGCCATGCTAACTTTTACAGAATCTATAAAACAGTCTTTAAAAATTAATTACACTGCTTATGAAGCTTACCCTGTTCAGGAATTAGAATTAGAGGCTCTAGATTATGAGTCCAAGTTTCCATCAAATTATGTCGATTTTTTTAAAAAGATGCATACAGTTTCATGGAATGAATTTTTTGAAATAGCTCCTCATTTTTTTTTAAATAAACAACTAAAAAAATTTGATCAATTGGAAGCTGCTAACACCTATGATTTGATTTTCTATGACGCTTTTGGTCCGAGAGTTCAACCAGAACTATGGACTGAAAAGTTATTTCAAAAAATGTTTAATTCATTAAAAAATAATGGGATATTGGTAACTTATTGTGCCAAAGGTAGTGTACGACGAACCATGCAGGCTGTAGGATTTAATACAGAGCGTCTACCAGGACCTCCAGGAAAAAGAGAAATGTTAAGAGCCACAAAAAAAATATAATGAAACTTTTAATCACAGGAGCAACAGGGTTAGTTGGAAACGCATTAGTAGATTTTTTTTTAGAGAAAAAACATCAAATAAATTATTTAACAACTTCAAAACAAAAACTTAACAGTATTGAAGGATGTCAAGGTTTTTATTGGAATCCCAAAAAGGGTTTTATAGATAACAAAGCTTTATTAGAGGTTGATATAATCATAAATCTAGCAGGGGCTTCCGTCTCAAATCGATGGACTCAAAATTATAAAACTGTAATTTTAGACAGTAGGGTAGATTCATTGAATACACTTTACAATGCAATACAACCATCAATACACCAAGTAAAACACATTGTTTCAGCTAGTGCAATTGGGGTTTATCCTAATTCTTTAAACAAAAAATATTCAGAGGATAATAAGGAAACTGGAAAGGATTTTCTGGCTAATGTTGTCACTGAATGGGAAAACTCAGCTAGTAAATTTGATGCGTTAGGTGTAAAAGTTAGTCTAATTAGAATTGGGTTAGTGCTTTCTGCTAATGGAGGGGTTCTTGCAAAATTGATAACACCAGTCAAATATAATTTAGGAAGTGTTCTTGGAAATGGAAATCAAATGCAATCATGGATTCACATTAATGACTTGGTTAGAGTTTTCGATTTTGTTATTGATAATGAAATTTTTGGAGTGGTTAATGGTGTTGCTCCAAATCCTGTTAAACAAAAGATTTTTATAAAAATATTATCTGAAGTTTTAGGAAGCAAGGTTATTTTACCTGCTACTCCTAAATGGTTATTAAAGGTGATTTTAGGAGAGATGCACGATTTATTATTTAATAGTCAAGATGTCATTTCTAAACGTCTTATTGATAAAAAATTTCAATTTAATTATGTTCATCTAAAGCCGACCTTAACTCATCTCATTAAAAATAAAGCCTAAATTATTAAGTGACATTTTGACAATTTTAAATAATTGGCAGTACTTTTGCCAAAGTTTTTAAAAATAGTTTATAAAATGAGCGAAAAAGAAACCGTTAAGGATATTGAAAACACTGAAGCTGAAGCTGTTGAAAATAAATTAGAAAATGAAACTGCAGACTCTAAGTCTAATGCTGATGAAAAAGTAGAGGAGCAATCTTTGGAGGAGCAGTTAAATGAGGCACTTCAAAACGAAAAAGATAAATTTTTAAGGCTTTTTGCTGAATTTGAAAATTATAAAAAAAGAACTTCTAAAGAGCGTTTAGATTTATTCAAAACTGCCAGTCAAGATGTAATGGTTGCTTTGTTACCTGTTTTGGATGATTTTGATCGTGCTTATCAAGAAATTTCTAAATCAAAAGAGAAAGAGCTTTTGAAAGGTGTAGAATTAATTAGCAATAAACTTAAGGATACTTTAAAAAATAAGGGACTTGAATTAATTGATGTTAAGCCAGGTGATGTATTTAATGCAGATGATCATGAAGCTATAACTCAAATTCCTGCTCCAAACGAAGATTTAAAAGGAAAAATTATTGACGTTATTGAAAAAGGTTATAAACTTGGAGATAAAGTTATTCGTTTTCCTAAGGTAGTAATAGGACAGTAATTATGAAACAAGACTTTTACGAAGTATTAGGAGTGCAGAAAGGCGCTTCAGCAGCAGAGATTAAGAAAGCATATCGCAAAATGGCTGTTAAATATCATCCAGATAAAAACCCAGGAGATACAGAAGCTGAAGAGATGTTTAAAAAAGCTGCTGAGGCATATGAAGTCCTTAGTGATCCTGAAAAAAAAGCTAAATATGATCAGTTTGGACACCAGGCTTTCGAAGGCGGAGGCTTTGGAGGCGGCGGCATGAATATGGATGACATATTTAGCCAGTTTGGAGATATTTTTGGAAGCGCTTTTGGTGGTGGCTTTTCTGGTTTCGGTGGAGGTCAGCGAAGAGTAAAAGGGAGTAATCTTAGAATAAGAGTATCTCTAACTCTTGAGGAAGTAGCCAAAGGTGTTGAGAAAAAAATCAAGGTAAAACGAAAAGTCCAAGCTCCAGGAGTATCTTACAAGATATGTACTACATGTAATGGCTCTGGTCAAGTTACCAAGATCGCCAATACGATATTAGGTAGAATGCAAACTTCTGCGCCATGTCATGTATGTAACGGTTCTGGTCAGATTTTAGATAAAAGACCTGATGGTACTGATGCTCAAGGTTTAAAAGTTGAAGAAGAAACCGTAGTGGTAAAAATTCCTGCAGGCGTTGTTGAAGGGATGCAGCTTAAAGTAAGTGGAAAAGGGAATGATGCTCCTGGGAATGGAATATCTGGTGACCTTCTTGTTGCCATTCAAGAAAAAGAGCATGATACACTTAAACGTGAAGGAGACAACCTTCATTATGATTTGTATGTAAGTTTACCAGATGCTGTTTTAGGTGCATCTAAAGAGATAGATACAGTGACTGGTAAAGTGCGAATTAAAATTGAAGCAGGTGTTCAATCTGGTAAAATTTTAAGGTTGAAATCTAAAGGGATACCTAGTATAAATGGTTATGGGGCTGGTGATTTATTAGTCCATGTTAACGTATGGACTCCCAAGACTTTAAATAAAAAACAAAAAGCTTTTTTTGAGTCAATGAGAGAAGATGAGCACTTTGAACCTAAGCCAGAAATTGGTGATAAATCTTTTTTTGAAAAAGTAAAAGACATGTTTTCTTAAACATATGTTAAAATTATAAAAAAAGCATTATATTTGAGAAGTGACTGATTTTATTAGTCATGATTTTCTTTTTCATAGCAATTTTTTCCCATCCTTATTCATTAAGGGTGGGTTTTGTTTTTTAGTACCACAGTTAGTGTCATCATAAAGACATTTCATATATTTAGTTCTTCAAAATTTAAATCAAATAATTAATGAATCAATTATTAAGTGCCAAGAATATTTCGAAATCGTATGGCGATTTTAAAGCCTTAAATGATGTGAGTATCGAAGTTGAAAAAGGCAGTATTCATGGCTTGTTAGGTCCTAATGGAGCCGGAAAAACAAGTTTTATTAGAATAATTAATCAAATTGTTATGCCCGACTCAGGAGATATTCAGTTTGACGGAACAAAACTAAACCCCAATCATATTAAAGATATTGGATACTTGCCTGAGGAGCGTGGATTATATAAATCCATGAAGGTTGGCGATCAAATCATGTACTTAGCTCAATTAAAAGGCCTAAACAAAACTGATGCTAAAAAGCGACTAAAATATTGGTTTGAAAAATTAGAAATAGGCAATTGGTGGGATAAAAAAATCCAGGAGTTAAGTAAAGGTCAAGCTCAAAAAATTCAGTTTATAACCACTGTTTTACATGAACCGAAGTTGTTAATTTTCGATGAACCATTTTCTGGGTTTGACCCTGTTAGTGCCAACTTAATTAAAGATGAAATTCTTGAACTTAGAAATAAAGGGGCTACGGTTATATTTTCAACCCACAGAATGGAATCTGTTGAGGAACTTTGTGATCATATTACTTTAATTAATCTTTCAAATAAGATTTTAGATGGGAAATTAACTGATGTTAAGAGGCAATTTAAAAGTAACACATTTGAAGTTGGATTACAGCCCAAATCCGAAATTGATCTTAAGGCAGTAATTAATGAAAAATATGAAGTGTTACCTCCATCATTTAAAAATTTAAACGACGATTTAAAATTAAATGTAAAGTTGAAAGCGTCTGATGATTCTAATGACATGCTTGCATTTGTTCTTAAACACGCAGAGGTTAATCATTTTGTTGAGGTCATTCCCTCAGTTAACGACATATTTATCAAATCTGTAAACTCAAATTAAGCCATGAATCATTTAAAACTTATTATACAAAGAGAGTATTTAACTAAGGTTAAAAACAAGTCTTTTATTATCATGACATTTTTAAGTCCAATTATTATGGTAGTCTTAATTTCTGTCGTTGTTTATTTATCTCAAATGAATAATGATACAATTAAGAACATTTCAATTTTGGATGAAACCAATACACTCAAGGAGTCTATTAGAGATAAAAAATTTGTTAAATATTCTTTTCTTGAAGATCTAGACTTAGAAGCTGCTAAATTATTGTCAGAGGAAAAAGAGGATTACGGATTACTACATATTCCTCAAATGGCAACTATTAGTGAAAGTGCAAAACAATCTAAATTTTACTCAGGATCAACACCGTCTTTAAGTGTAATTTCTGATTTAGAGAGATTAATTGAAAAAAAGTTTACAGATATAATCTTGCTAGATAAAGGTTACGATTTAAGTGAGATTAAATCTTCAAAAGTTTCTGTTAATCTTAACCAAGAATCATTTGAAGGAGAAAAAACTTCAAAATTAGACAACATTGTTAAGTTAATTTTTGGTGGTGCAGCGGGTTATTTATTGTTTATGTTTATCATTATCTATGGAAATATGATTATGCGAAGTATTATTGAGGAAAAAACAAGTAGAATTATTGAGGTCATTATATCTTCAGTTAAGCCCACCCAATTAATGATGGGTAAAATTCTTGGGACTTCTTTAGCTGGAATTAGTCAGTTTCTGATATGGATAATTTTAGGTGGTGTTTTATTCACGGTAATGGGTTCTGTATTTGGTTTATCTTCTGTTCCAGATTCTCAGGAAATGATTAATCAAACGGCAAATATTTCTGCTAACTCCGAAATCCAAAACCTTTTTACGGCAATTAACCATTTGCCCTTAACCAATTTAGCAATTGCTTTTGTGTTTTTCTTTTTAGGAGGATACTTATTGTACAGCTCACTTTATGCAGCTATTGGTGCTGCTGTTGATAATGAAACGGATACTCAGCAGTTTATGTTACCTATACTCATGCCATTAATATTGGCTGTATATGTTGGCTTTTTCACTGTAATTGAAGATCCTCACGGGACAGTTTCAACAGTTTTTTCTTTTATTCCATTTACTTCACCAGTCGTAATGCTCATGAGGATTCCTTTTGGAGTACCAATATGGCAACAGATAGTGTCTGTTTTAATTTTAATTTTTAGCTTTATGGGAAGTGTTTGGCTTGGTGCAAAAATCTACAGAGTTGGTATTTTAATGTACGGCAAAAAGCCAACATATAAGGAATTGGTTAAGTGGATTAAATATTAGATTTTTAGATGGCCCATATTTTAATTGTAGAAGATGAAGATGCTATTCGTAGAGTTTTAGTAAAAATTTTATCAGAAGAGAATGCGTCTTATTTAATTGACGAAGCTGAAAATGGCTTAGTTGCTCAAGAAAAAATTAAGTCAAATGATTATGATTTGATCTTGAGTGATATTAAAATGCCAAAGGCAGACGGTGTTGAAGTTTTACAATTTTCAAAAAAAATAAAACCAGAAACTCCTGTAGTTATGATTTCTGGTCATGGAGATCTTGATACGGCTGTGGAAACCATGCGAATGGGTGCTTTTGATTACATTTCTAAGCCTCCAGATTTAAACAGACTATTACAAACAGTCAGAATAGCTTTGGATCGAAATGACCTTGTAGTTGAAAATAAAAGACTCAAAAAGAAAATCAGTAAGAATTACGAGATGATTGGAGAGAGCGATAAAATTCTTGAGATTAAAGCAATTATTGAAAAAGTTGCAATAACTGATGCCAGAGTTCTTATAACAGGAGAAAATGGGACAGGCAAAGAACTCGTTGCACACTGGCTTCACCAAAAAAGTGAACGCTCATCAAAATCATTAATTGAAGTTAACTGTGCGGCTATTCCTTCAGAATTAATCGAAAGTGAATTGTTTGGTCATGTTAAAGGGGCTTTTACAGGGGCTAATAAAGATCGTGCTGGTAAATTTGAAGCAGCTAATGAAGGTTCTATTTTTTTGGATGAGATTGGTGATATGAGTTTGTCAGCGCAAGCAAAGGTTTTAAGAGCACTTCAAGAGAACAGAATCCAAAGAGTTGGAACTGATAAAGATATTAAGGTTAATGTTAGGGTAATTGCTGCCACTAACAAAGATTTAAAAAAGGAAATTGAAGCAGGACGTTTTCGTGAAGATTTGTATCACAGATTGGCTGTGATTCTTATTAAAGTTCCATCATTAAATAATAGAAGAGAAGATATTCCTTTATTAGTTTCTCATTTTACAAACCAAATTTCAAGTCAAAATGGTATTGCACCAAAATTATTTAATGATGATGCATTGGAACTTTTAAAAGCTTACGATTGGACAGGCAATATAAGAGAACTCAGAAATGTTGTTGAGCGATTGATTATCTTAGGAGGCGAAACAATAACAACTAGTGATGTTAAATCTTATGCAGCTAAATAAATTCCAAAAATTATTTTTATTACTATTTCTTATTTATGGTCAGGTTGTGAGTGCCCAATCAGATGAGGTTACATTTAAATCTATTTATAAAACAGCTTTAACAAATGGAAAAGCTTATGATTGGCTTGACTACCTTTCTAATGAAATTGGTGGTCGCTTATCGGGTTCATTTAATGCAGAGCAAGCTGTTAAGTATACAAAATCAGAACTTCAAGAATTAGGGCTTGACCGCGTTTTTTTACAACCAGTTATGGTACCAAGATGGGTTAGAGGTGCACCAGAATTCGCTTATATAGAAACCGCTCCTGGTCAGACAACTCAGGTTAATATTTGTGCACTTGGAGGGTCTATTTCTACCTCACCAAGTGGCTTAAAAGCTAATGTTGTTGAGGTAAAGAATTTTGAGGATTTAGAACGACTAGGAAAAGAGAAAATTGAAGGTAAGATAGTTTTTTATAACCGACCAATGCAAGTGGATTTAATTAGTACATTCGAAGCCTATGGAGGTTGTGTTAATCAAAGGTATGAAGGAGCCGTTCAGGCAGAGAAATTTGGAGCAGTTGGTGTGATTGTTAGATCTATGAATTTAAGATTAGATGAACTGCCTCATACAGGAAGCATGACTTATGGTGATTTGTCTAATAAGAATAGAATACCTGCAGCAGCCATTAGTACAATGCATGCTGATTTATTGAGTACAATGCTTAATTTAGATAATGATATTAAGTTTTATTTTAAGCAAAATTGTAAGCAGTTAAAAGATGTTAAATCGTATAATGTAGTTGGAGAAATTAGAGGTTCTAAATACCCTGATCAATATCTATTAGTTGGAGGGCATCTAGATTCATGGGATCTCGGTGATGGTTCACATGATGATGGTGCAGGAGTAGTCCAGTCGATGGAAGTTTTAAGATTAATGAACGTTTTAAATATAAAACCCAAACACTCTCTTAGAGTTGTTTTATTTATGAATGAAGAAAATGGTTTACGAGGTGCTAAAAAGTATGCAAGTCAAGCTAAACAACTAAATGAAAGTCATGTATTCTGTTTAGAAAGCGATGCAGGAGGTTTTACACCTCGAGGTTTCTCATTTGATTGTTCCGATAAGTTTTTCAAAAAACTTGATCAATGGAAACCTTTATTTAAGCCCTATTTAATTCACTATTTTGAAAGAGGGGGTAGTGGTGCAGATGTAAATCCTTTAAAAGATAAAACTAATGTTTTGGCTGGTCTACGTCCAGATTCACAACGCTATTTTGATCATCATCATGCAAGTAATGATACCTTTGACGCTATTAACAAACGCGAACTTGAATTAGGAGCAGCTTCAATGACTGCTTTGGTTTATCTAATTGATAAGTACGGAATTAATTAATATGAAAAAGCCTGATTTCAAATCAGGCTTTTTCTATTGTAGTTATAAATCAATCACTAATTGGTTTGTGACGAGGTCATCAAATGTTTCTCTTTTTCTTATCAGGTGATAATCACCGTTGTGAATCAAAACTTCAGCAGGTCTATATCTCGAATTGTAATTACTGGCCATAGAGAAACAATAAGCACCAGCATTTTTAAAGCATAAAATATCACCTTCATTTATTTCATTAATACGTCTGTTATTAGCAAAGGTGTCGGTTTCACAGATATAACCAACTACCGAATAAAAACGCTCTCTTCCTTTTGGGTTAGAGATATTAAAAATTTCATGTTGCGAGCCATATAGCATGGGTCTAATCAAATGATTGAATCCAGAATCTATTTGAGCAAATACAGTGGATGTAGTTTGTTTTACAACATTAACTTTAGCTAGAAAAACACCAGCTTCACTAACTAAGAATTTACCAGGCTCGAACGCTAAAGTCAACTCTTTGCCATAATTTTTACAGAATTCGTTAAATCTACTTGAAAGCTTTTTACCAAGTTCTTCAATATTAGTTTCTATATCGCCAGCTTTGTAAGGTACTTTAAAACCAGATCCAAAATCTATGAATTCTAAATTTTTGAAGTTTTTAGCTGTTTCAAATAAAATTTCGCTAGCGTAAAGAAAAACATCTACATCTAAAATATCGCTACCTGTGTGCATGTGAATACCATTAATGTTCATGTTAGTGTTTTCTACAATTCGCAATAATAAAGGCATCTGATGTATAGAAATTCCGAATTTACTATCTATGTGACCAACAGAAATATTGGTATTACCTCCAGCCATGATGTGAGGATTAATACGGATACAAACAGGAACGTTTGGATGTTTTGTACCAAATTGTTCTAGAATTGAAAGATTATCAATATTTATTTGAACACCAAGTTTTGAAACTGTTTCAATTTCTTCTAAAGAAACACCATTAGGTGTAAAAATGATATGCTCTGGTTTAAATCCAGCTTTCAAACCTAATTGAACTTCTTGTATAGACACCGTATCTAGTCCTGAACCAAGAGAATGAAATAATTTTAAAACCGAAATATTTGATAGTGCTTTAACAGCGTAGTTAATTCTTAAATTTTTGACTTTACTAAAAGCATTAGTTAATCGGCTGTATTGGGAGGATATGGTTGCACTATCATATACATAAACAGGGCTACCAAAGTCCTTTGCAATTTGTAATAAGGTTCTGTTTTTCATTTTTATTTCAATTTCCTTGCGCAAAATTATTATTTCTTAAGACTTAAAGTATTTAATAATTTAAATTTTACTAATTTTACACAATATGTTAAATAATTAACAAATGAAAACTATTGCTTCTTGTGTTGAACAAATAATTGCTTCCAAGCCTTTTATTGAAGAAGCGTTAAATGAGCAGATTATCAATTATTCTGCACTTGCTGAAAACTTGCAAGGACAAATTTCTGATATGCTTCGTAAAGATGTTAAAACAGGTGCCATAATGATGGCTTTAAGACGTTACAACCAGCCATTAAATACAGGAACATCTATAAAACTTAAACAAATGTTTAATAATCTAGGGGATATCACTGTAAGATCTGGTTTAAGTGATTTTACTTATAGCAATTCCAAAACCTTGATTAATTCCAATAAAAGAGTTTTGGACAAGATTCATTCCAAAGATAATATCTTTTACGCATTTACACGTGGTATTTATGAAAGCAACATTGTCATAACGAGCTCAGAAAGAGAAACAGTTGTAAACGAATTTAAAAACGAACAACAAATTGGTTTACAAGAAAATCTATCAGCCATCACAATATCACTCCCTAGAGAAAATTCTAAAGTTGTAGGACTATATTATCAAATTTTTAAAAAATTAGCATGGGAAGGTGTCACGCTTTATGAAGTTATTTCCACAACAAATGAGTTTACAGTTTTAGTTGAAGATAAGCTTGTTGATAAGGCATTTTCTGTTATTAAAAGTTTAAATCAATAATAGTTTTAAAATATTGGTAATACGAATAGGGATGACTATTTTTGTGCCACTAAATAAATTTCTGATTACAAATGAATTTACACGAATATCAAGGAAAAGAATTGTTAAGCAGCTTTGGAGTGCGTATTCAACGCGGAATTGTTGCTCAAACTGCTGACGAAGCTGTTGAAGCAGCTAAAAAATTAACTGAAGAAACTGGTACAGGTTGGCATGTTATTAAAGCTCAGGTTCACGCTGGTGGACGTGGAAAAGGTGGTGGTGTTAAGCTAGCCAAAAACCTAGATGAGGTTAAAGAATTAGCAGGTCAGATCATAGGAATGAATTTAGTAACACCTCAAACTTCTGCAGAAGGTAAGAAAGTACATCAAGTTTTAGTTGCTGAGGATGTTTATTATCCAGGGGCTAGTGAACCAGATGAATTTTATATTTCTGTTCTATTAAATAGAGCAACGGGAAGAAATATGATTATGTATTCTACAGAGGGCGGGATGGATATTGAAACTGTAGCAGAAGAAACCCCTCATTTAATTTTTACTGAAGAAATTGACCCTGCAGTAGGACTTTTACCTTTTCAGGCTAGAAAAGTGGCATTTAATCTTGGTTTATCTGGGGTGGCTTTTAAAGAAATGACAAAGTTTGTTACGGCACTATATACAGCATATGATAAATCTGATTCCTCTTTATTCGAGATAAACCCAGTGCTAAAAACAAGTGATGATAAAATCATGGCAGTTGACTCTAAAGTAACTTTAGATGGTAATGCCTTATTTAGACACAAAGATTTAGCTGCTTTAAGAGACAAACGAGAAGAGAATCCTATTGAAGTTGAAGCAGGTGAATTAGGGCTTAACTATGTTGACTTAGATGGCAATGTTGGTTGTATGGTAAATGGTGCTGGTTTAGCAATGGCAACCATGGATTTAATTAAGCAAGCAGGTGGAGAGCCAGCAAACTTTTTAGATGTTGGTGGTACTGCTGATGCTGCAAGGGTTGAGGCAGCTTTTAGAATTATATTAAAGGACCCTAATGTAAAAGCAATCCTCATAAATATTTTTGGAGGTATTGTTAGATGTGATCGTGTTGCTCAAGGTGTTGTAGATGCCTACAAAAATATGGGAGATGCAATTCAGGTTCCTATTATTGTGAGATTACAAGGAACTAATGCAGACATCGCCAAGGAGCTTATTGATAATTCTGGTCTGGATGTTCAGAGTGCAGTAGAGTTTAAAGAAGCGGCAGACAAGGTTCAAGCTGTATTAGCATAACCTTAACATAACATACTATTTTAAAGGAGTTTTTTAAGCTCCTTTTTTTGTGTTTTGTTAAAATCTGTTAAAGTAGTTAAGGTATCGTAACAATTCGAGATTTATATCGTCATATAAGTGTAATCAATCAAAAATCATAAATCATGAAATCAATCAAATTATTAGTATTACTTGTTACTTTTTCTTTAGGATCATTTGCAAGCACAACACCAAAAGACAACCCATCAAATGGACAAAATTTAGTAAAAGAAGTAACTCAATTACTAGACGCTCCTAATTTCAAAATTACAGAGGATTTAACTGCTCAAGTTACGTTCATGTTAAACAAGAATAATGAAATTATAGTAGTTTCTGTAGATACAGATTCTAAAGGCGTTGAAGATTATGTTAAGTCAAGACTTAACTATAAAAAAATTAAATCTAATCCTTCCAAGAAGTTATTTAAAATGCCATTTAGAATTAAGGCATAGTGTTAAAGTTGTTTTGTAAAAAGACTCCCAGTTCTTGGGGGTCTTTTTTATTTTAACTTCTCTTGAAGTATTTTAATGGTATCTCTTAAGCTAGCAGCCTTTATAAAATCAAGGTCTTTAGCTGCTTGTTCCATGGCTTTTCTAGTGTCACGAATTTTCTTTTCAATATTAGCTTTAGAATGATAATCTCCTAGGCTATCAGCTGCAATTGAAAGGTCATCATTATCATTGTTGTAGGATGTAGGTTTTTTTACCAAGTCATTGTTTATGGACTTATTAAGTGCTTTTGGAATAACATTGTTTTCAGTATTATATGCGATTTGTTTAGATCTTCTATAATTCGTTTCGTCAACAGTTTTTTGCATGCTATTGGTCATTTTATCTGCATACATTATAGCTTTTCCGTTGAGGTTCCTCGCCGCTCTTCCAATAGTTTGAGTTAGAGATCGGTGTGATCTTAAAAATCCTTCTTTGTCGGCATCCAATATGGCAACTAAAGAGACCTCAGGTAAATCCAGCCCCTCTCTCAATAAGTTAACACCAACAAGAACATCAAAAAGCCCTTTTCTTAAATCTTGCATGATTTCAACCCGTTCAATAGTATCAATATCACTGTGAATGTAACGGCATCTTATTTCTAGTTTATCCAGGTATTTGGATAATTCTTCTGCCATTCTTTTAGTTAGTGTTGTGACTAAAATGCGTTCATCTTTTTCTATTCTTAGATGAATTTCTTCTATAAGGTCATCAATTTGATTAAGACTTGGTCGTACTTCAATAACGGGATCTAATAAACCAGTGGGTCTAATAATTTGTTCGGTATATATACCATCTGTTTTTTGTAGCTCATAATCAGCAGGTGTTGCACTAACATAAATAACTTGATTTTGAAGTGACTCAAACTCTTCAAATTTTAATGGTCTATTGTCAAGTGCAGCTGGTAATCTAAAACCATATTCAACTAAATTTTCTTTTCTACTTCGGTCACCACCGTACATGGCATGAACTTGTGAAACGGTGACATGACTTTCATCTATAACCATTAGAAAATCATCAGGAAAATAGTCCATTAAACAAAATGGTCTTGTTCCTGCCGCTCTACCATCAAGATATCTCGAATAATTTTCTATACCAGAGCAATACCCCAGCTCTTTTATCATTTCAAGATCAAATTCAGTTCTTTCTTTTAGGCGTTTTGCTTCAAGATGTTTGCCTATATCTTTAAAATAATCATATTGTTTCAACAGATCATCTTGTATGTTAACTATAGCATTTTGTAATACATCGGGAGAGGTAACAAACATGTTAGCAGGATAAACTGTAAGTCCCTCGTAGGATTCAATGATTTGATTTGTTTGTACATCAAAGGATTCAATTTCCTCAATTTCGTCACCAAAAAAATGAATTCTGAAAGGTTCATCTGCATAACCAGGAAAAATATCTAAGGTATCTCCTTTGATTCTGAAATTACCATTTGAAAAGTCAGCTTCAGTTCTTGAGTATAAACTTTGAACTAATTGATGTAGTAATTTAGTCCTGGAAATCTCTTGACCAACCTCAATAGAAATAACATTTTTTTGAAACTCAACTGGATTTCCAATACCATAAAGACATGAGACCGAGGCCACAACAATAACATCCCTTCTTCCAGATAATAAAGATGAGGTGGTACTTAATCGGTATTTTTCTATTTCCTCATTAATAGAAAGATCTTTTTCTATATAAACACCTGAAACGGGAATATAAGCTTCAGGTTGATAATAATCGTAGTAGGAGACAAAATATTCAACCGCGTTATTTGGAAAAAATTGTTTAAACTCAGAGTAAAGCTGTGCAGCTAAAGTTTTGTTATGCGCTAAAACTAAAGTTGGTCTTTGTACATTTTCAATAACGTTAGCTACAGTATAGGTTTTACCTGAACCTGTTACACCCAACAACGTTTGGTATTTTTCATTATTAAAAATACCATCTGAAAGCGATTTAATAGCTTTTGGTTGATCTCCAGTTGGAGTAAATTCTGATTCAATTTTGAATTTCATCTTAATAACTTATCTTACCAGTGAAAAATGATCATATATCACTCTTCCGTCTTGCAATAATGCTTTAAACCAATAATCATTGGCAGGCATTGGATTTCCTTTATAAGTACCATCCCACCCTTGCATATTTGGAGCCAATTCTTGGATTAACTTACCATATCTATTATAGATTTCAACTTTAGAATCAGGCTGCAAGCCTGCCCCTTTAATTTGCCAGAAGTCATTCTTACCATTTTTTCTAGGCGTAAAAAACTTAGGAAAACCAATTATTGAAACTAAACCTTCAGTTAAACCGCAACCCACATCGATATCTTCAGTATATTTGGTATCTCTAACATAAACCCTAAAATTACCTGCTTGGATATTATTGAAAATATTTGAAGTTTGATAGTCTTCAATTTCATACTCTTTACCATTAATTAATTCAAAAAGGGCATATTCATAAACTCCATCGCCATTAACATAAACTGTTATAGAATTGTAGTCTTTCCCGTCTGTGGTTTCAAAAGCTGGCGTTTCAAAAACGGCAATTTCAGAAGGGTTTATTGTAACACTTCCCGAGGTTTCACAAGTAATATCGTAAGCATAATTTTTTTTGTTGGCTAGGTGAGTCTTGTAAATGGTATATGTGTAAGTACCAGCTAAATTTATGTCAGCAATTTTATCATTACTAATAACTTCACCAGTTATATCATTTACCCATTCATATGCATAGCTAGCATTAGGATCTAAGTTATCTAGGGCATTTAGGGTGATACTGTTTTTTGAAACATCATCATAAGTTTTACAAACTACTAAATCATCATTAGAGTAATCCTCGGGGATATCACCTTCTTCAATAATTAATTTTATTTTTGAGATGCCAACACAACCAACACTTGAGGAAAGGTCATCTACTCTAATAAATATGTCTTTGGCTTTTGATAAATAAGTTGAAGTTACATCAATGGCATTACTATTTCTTAATTGTGCATCTTCAAGAACTTCATAAAAACTGTAATTGTAATCATTTATTAAGCCAGGGTCTAAACCAAAATTCGGATTATTTACTAATTTCTGTTTTATTTCATCACGGTCTAAATTAAAATCACCTCTAGCATTTCCATTAACATCATCATCATTGATATTACATTCAGCTATGACAAGCGCCGTTGTAGTTGTATTTAAATTTCCTAAGGGATTAACCCTAAGAATTAAAGGTTTAAGTTCACTAGCACATTGACTTTCAGAATTTGTATTCCTGGTTCTCACCCAAATAGTTTTGGCTTCAGATTCATAGTTTGATAGGTTTACGGATGTGATACGGACATTAGCCATATTATCTTCAAAATATTCTAAATCAAGGGGGTTATTTAAAATGTTTTGAATACAATTTGGATCACCATCACAAGTTATCTCAACATAATCATAATAAGGCAGGGTGTCAGGATCAGGTAAAGTTTCAGGAAAACTAAAAATGGATTTCGTATTTCCTATCATAGCACATTGAGCTATTTCATGACTGAATACTTCTGGGAGTGGATCAAAAGTAATTTCTATTTCTCTAGAATATGAACACCCGATACCATCATTAGGGTCAATTTCAACACGGTAAACTCCCGGTTGTGTTAAGTTGTCTTGGAAAACAGTATTTCCAGGAATGGGCGTATTATTAAAATACCAATTACAAATTACGTTTGGAAATGTAATGAGTAAATCGTTACCTAAGTCGAGTTTAAAAATATCGTTATTACAAAGTGCCGAGGATTCTTTTTTAGTATTATCGATAAATACATCGATTGTATTAAAGAAATATGACTGAATGAAAGGAGGAAGCCCTTGCGTGCTTAATGTTCCGTTGGCTAGACTTAATCCTTGAGGAATGTAATCACAATTAATTCCATTTTCATTTGGAGAATTGATAACACCCAAATAGGGTAATCCAATATCGTAAGACTGACTCATTGCACGATAAATTTTTCCGTCTGGACCTAACTGAAGGGCACCTCTGAAAAGGCTACTTTGACGATCAATAATTTCTCTAGGCAAATTTGCATCAGATAAATCAAATTGGTAAAGGATGGATCTTTCAGAAGAGGTTCCAGATCCATTCCATGCGGTTACATATAAGTATTTACTGTTAGGTGAAAACTCCACACCATAACCCTGATTTGTTGAAGCCCAATTTCCTGACGATGTATCAACTAAATTAAGAGTTACAGGATTAAATACTTGTCCAGTTTCTACATCAAAATCATACAAGTATGTTCCACTAGATGTATTGGCGCAAACTAATTTTTTTCCATCAGGAGAAATTTTCAAATAACCTCTTCTATCACCAACATTACCTACTCCTGAAGGAGATTTAATAGAATTCGTGTTAATACCATTACTATCAATTTCAAAGACATGAAATGTATTATAAGCTGCAGGATTATAGGTGTCATTTCCTACATAAACAGAATCAGAAGTTCCATCAGTAGATGCAAACGTAATTACCCATATTTTGGAGCCATCTGGATTTTTAAAAGTCGAAGTAATTTTTTCTGAACTGAAACGCAACAGGTTATTGTTTTTTGAAGTTATTCCACCCAACCCATTATTTAATGACATGTCTACTTCTGAATAATTAAACCCATTACTAGTCTGGCCTTGTTGAACCACAGTATCTACAGTGAAAATATAATAAATATTGGGGTCACCAGGTTTAGGTACAATAATCGCAGATTGCGCACTGGAAGGATTGCCAAAAAGATTGTCTCCATTCTGCAACACATTATCATTTTTGTTATACACAGTTATACCATCTGTGTAGAAGAGCAAGTTGCCATCTTCATCAGAAATAGAAGTTGATCCTTCTTTGGTGTTTAATTGACCAGAGATTGCAGTTGGCGGATTTCCACATCCACCAAATTTTAATCCCGCATTTTCTCCAAAATACCAATTGGCCGCTTGTTTTTGTGCATGCCCAAAAGATGAGATACTACCTAATATGAGTAGAATCCATAATTTTCTTATCATTTAACTTTTTGCGTAAAGATATTACAAATCTCTACGTTTAAGAAGTCTGTAGGAAAAATAGGTGAAAATTAAAGTCCAACCCAATACAATAGCAATTTCATGAGCGTGTACACCATAGTCGTAATTTAAAAACTCATTGTCGGTGACTTTCATTTTTGCCAACCGTCTTATAGGATCATCAATCAGTTTATACATGGCGTGAAGTGGAAATAAATTTTGAAGAAAATCTGCAGTCTCTCTTGCTAATTTCCAGCGCATCATACCGTATCCTATGCCTTCCAAGATTTGAAGTAATAAAAGAAATCCTAATGCAAAAGCAGATTTTTTTACTAAAATTCCAAAAAATAAACACAGCGAGAAGAAACCAATTAACTTAACAAAATAGGCAAGTAAAAACTCCATCTCTCTAACCATAACAGTGAATCCTCCATAGCTTGAATAAATGCTTCCAATAACTAAAGACCCTATACCTAAAAGTACTGTAGCTACAAGTGAGAAGAATACTATGGTATAAAATTTTGATAGTAAGAATTCTTTTTTGCTTAGGCCATCTATTAAATTTTGCTTGATGGTTTTGTTGCTATATTCATTTCCAATCATACTAACAATAACAATAGCGAAAAAGAATTTGAAAAAAGCAGCAAAGTAGGTGCTCACATGCCAAATTATAGGGAAATTAAAAATGCCTAATTCTCCTAATTCAAGCGTAAAATATCCTAAGAAGTTAATTTTGATGGAGGATAAAATTAAAAAAGTGAATGGCAGAATGAATGAAGCAAAAATTAAAATTTTACTAACGTTATTTCGCAAAAGCTTATGTAATTCAATTTGAATTAATCTTATCATCTTAGTTTTTATTATCGGTTAGTATTAAAAATTGCTCTTCAAGACTCTCTTTTTTCTTTACCAAATGCGATACAAAAATCCCTTTTGATACCAATATTTTGTTCAGCTCAGTAGCACTAAAGTCTTGATTTAGGTGTGCCGTTATTCCAAATTCATCAGGTTGAATTGTTTTAAAAAGATTTAAGTCCCTTAAAATTTGTTCTAATTCTTCGTTATTTTCGGAATTAAGTTCAAAATAGCCATGGCTATTTATCATTTTTTCGACTTCTCCAGAATATAAAATATTACCTTTTCTTAAGACCACAACATGGGAACAAACTTTTTCAACTTCATCAAGTAAATGTGACGCCAGTAGAATCGTAGTGCCGTTAGAGGCAATGGTTTTTATAATTTCTCTTATTTGATGAATCCCTTGTGGATCCAATCCATTAGTAGGTTCATCTAGAATTAAAATCTCAGGATCATTTAATAACGCTGATGCAATGGCGAGACGTTGCTTCATACCCAAAGAGAACGTTCTAAACTTAGAGTCTTTTCTATCCAGTAATCCAACGGTTTTCAGTACCTCGTTTATTTGATCATAAGTAATATGTTTGATTTTACAAACCAATTTTAAATTTTGGTAGGCAGTCATGTAAGGGTAAAAGTTTGGGCGTTCAATAATAGCGCCAACTTTTTTAAGGGCTTCATGAGTAGATAGGCTTCCATCAAACCATTCAAACGATCCGGAGGATGCGTTAACAACATTGAGAACAATACCTAGAGTGGTAGATTTACCACTGCCATTAGGGCCCAAAATGCCGTAAACATTCCCTTTTTCAATCGAAAAAGACACATTGTTTAGAGCTTTTAATGCACCAAATGATTTATTGAGGCCTTTAATTTTTAAAATGGTATTAGGCATAAAGTAGTTTTTCTTTTAGACGAATTACATTACATTTTGTTACAAAAAAAAAGCCTCTAAAAAATAGACGCTTATTTATTAAAGTATTTCTAAAGATTTTAATTCCAATTTTTATCAAAATTTAAATCATCATAATCATCAACATTATAATCGTCATCATACTCGTTAAACTCATCAAGTTCTGATTCTGCAGAAAATGCTTTTTGAGGGGCTTCAGTTGGTATTTGACCGTGAACAAACATTAGATTAGGATAATCTTGACCTTCAGCTTCCTCTACAATCTCTGCAAGTTCAACGAAAAAGGTCCACATGTTAAAAAAGTCATAAACATATATCAACTTAGTTTTGTTAGCATCTACAACATCATTAATTGTTGTTTCATTCATTAATCTTACAGTATTCAAACCTTCACTCATATCAAACAAGGTAATTTCTTCACCTTGGTTCCAATCATCATCACTCAGATAAAATGAGCCCATCTCAGAGCCATCAAACCCAAAGGATTGTGAAACAACGTTATGGAGGTCTTCCATAGTATCAGAGTCTCTTATTTCAAGATCTCTAAAAATGTCATCCTCAGTATCATTATCTAATATAATTCTAAATCGGTATATCATATTACTTAATTTCAGGTTATAAAGATACTAAACAATCTTTTTTTTAAAATGCGAACTTTCAAGAAAAATGTAATATTGGATACCAATAATTAGAGTAGCTATAAATAAATGAATGGATTGAGTAGAGAAAGGAAAATCAAAATAATACATTGCGATTCCTGTGACTATTTCAATACCAATTCCAACAATTACTAAATTTATTTTATTAAAATTCAATGCCTTTTTATAATTAGTTCTCAATAATAAAACATTTACTATTAGAACCAGAATTGAGAAGGAACGGTGAATATAAAAGGTTAAATCGGGTTGATTTAACCAAAATGTTTTCGCATCACCAAATAGTTTTACATTTTCATCAACAAATTGCCTTACTTGAGTTCCAAGGATGATTTGAATAAGACTAAGCAAGATTCCCAAAACAAGTAATTTATGAAATGTGCTATTATATTGCTGTATTTTAAATGAGGTCTTGGATTTAAAAATAACACAGAGAATCATAGCAACAATAACCAAGGCCATAACCATATGTAAAGTGATTTTATAGGGCGCTAAGTTAGAATCAACAACCGTTTTCCCAAGCCAAGCTTGAAATCCTAAACCTAAGAGGGTTAAGGTAGAGAGTATGGTAATCAACTTTTTGTCTTTCCAAAAAAAGAATGAAAGTAAAAACATCCCAATTACAGGAAGTCCTGAGAGTGCACCAATTAAACGATTTATATATTCAACCCAAGTATGAATTGGATTAAAAATAGCATAATCATGTGTAGTATACTCAGACCAATTATCAAGATTAAATTGAGCTCCTGAGATAAAGGATTTAGAGGCTACATATAAATTGTCATCTTTGATAACAACCATTCCTTTATCATAAGAGTGATTTTGGATAAATTCTAATTCAGAGATGTCGGTAGGAGGAATGTAATACCCAAAACACTTAGGCCAGTCAGGACAACCCATGCCAGATCCTGTCATTCTAACAATAGCACCTGCTGCTATCACCAAATAGATGAGAACTAAAGCAATTTTAGCAACTTTTCTAAACCTATACTTCATTAGAGGATGTTTTATTGAGTCCAAGCTTTTTTCCAAGTTCAACCATAAGTTCATAGGCTTCATCAAAATTATTATTGATGTGTCCCTCTAAAATAGCCTCTTTAATTTGTTCTTTAATAACTCCAATTTCTTTAGAAGGTCCAATGTTAAATGTAGTCATTATGTTTTCACCTGAAATGGGGGGCTGAAAATTTCTTACATGATCCCTTTCTTCAACTTCAATAATTTTAGATCTTACAATTTTAAAGTTGTTATGATATTTATTGAATTTATTAGCATTCTTAGTGGTGATGTCAGCTTCGCATAAGGTCATTAAATCCTCAACATGATCACCAACATCAAAAATAAGTCTTCTTACCGCAGAGTCAGTAACATCATCGTTAGCAAGAACAATAGGTCTAGAGCTCATTAAAACCATTTTTTGAACAAATTTCATTTTATCATTTAATGGCATTTTTAATCTTTTAAATAGCTGGTATACCATTTTAGAGCCTTCAAATTCATGACCATGAAATGTCCATCCAATTTTTTTTGAGAACTTTTTAGTTGGCGCCTTACCAATATCGTGAAGCAATGCAGCCCATCTTAACCATAAATTATCACTGTGTTGTGAAATATTATCTACAACTTCTAGAGTATGGAAAAAATTATCTTTATGTTTTTGACCTTCAATTTCGTCAATACCTTTTAGAGCAGTTAGTTCAGGGATTATAAGTTTAAGAAGCCCCGTTTTTTCCATTAAATGAAATCCAATAGAAGGTTTTGGACATTGAAGGATTTTATTAATTTCATCAACAATGCGCTCATTAGTTATAATACCAATACGATTTGCATTTTTTGTTATAGCATCCAGAGAGGCTTTCTGTATTTTAAAGTTTAACTGAGAAGCAAAACGAATAGCTCTCAACATTCTTAAGGGGTCGTCACTGTATGTAATATCTGGTTCAAGAGGCGTTTTAATGCACTTATCTTTTAAATCTTTCAACCCATTAAAAGGATCAATTAATTGTCCATAGTCAGATTCAGATAAACTTATTGCTAATGTATTAATTGTAAAATCACGTCTATTTTGATCATCTTCTAAGGTTCCTACTTCAACTTTAGGGTTTCTGCTTTCTTTAGAATAGGATTCTTTTCTTGCTCCTACAAATTCAATATCAATATCATTAAAATGAAGCATAGCCGTACCATAGGTTTTAAAGACTTTTACCTTCGGTTTATGAGGTAGTAAATTAGAAACTTCTTTAGCCAAATTAATTCCATCTCCTAGAGTTACAATATCAATATCTTTCTTTAATCCACGCTTTAAAAGGTAATCTCTTACATAACCTCCAATAACGTAACTGTGTAGCTTTAGGTTTACAGAGGCTTTTGTGATTACTGAAAAAATTTCATTATTGAGCGCATCTTTGTGCTTCATTATAGATAGACTTTTAAGATCTAATAATTTGAATAGAATGGTCCTTAAGAATTTTAATAATTCTTGAGGGCGTTGAATTTGAATTAAACTCAGGCAAATTTACGACATAGTCAACACCTTTTAAAATCCTTTCATCTATTTCTTTGTAGTGTTTAGGTGATGGTAGGCCACTTATATTAGCAGATGTAGAGACTATTGGTTTTCCGAATATTTTTATTAGCTTATGAGCAAACCCCTTATTTACAAGTCTAATGGCAATTGTTTGATCAGCAGCAATAAGATTTGAAGCGAAATTTCTAGGAGAATTATAAATTACTGTGGTTGGTTTTGAAGCTTCTTTTAGTATTTCATGAACTTGTTCAGGAATGTCCTCTACATAACTTAAAAGCATTTCAAAACTAGATACTAAACAAATTAAAGCCTTGCTTTCTTCACGCTGTTTAATATCATAAATTTTCTTTACAGCGTCAACATTAGTAGCATCACAACCAATACCCCATATGGTGTCCGTTGGATACAAAATAGTTTGTTTGTTTTTAAGTAAATTACAAATATGCTTATAGTTCATGAGTTCTGTAATTAATTCACTAATGATTTGTATACATTTAACGTATTAAGACCCATTTGATGCGTTGAAAAACCTTCTAAAACTTGTTTGTAAGACTTATCTACAAAACTCTTTTTTAATTTTTGGTCAGCATCAAGAGTTAAAATCTTATTTCCTAATGTTTTATAGTCTTCTACTTCAGAGAGAAAGCCATTAATACCATCTTTTATTATTTCTGGAATGCCCCCAGGATTTGTTGATACTACAGGTATTTTATGATAAAACGCTTGATTTATAACTTGAGGTAACCCTTCTGACTGCGAAGTGAGAAGAAAAATATCGAATTGTGGTATTAATTGCGCAGCATTATTTATAAAATCTGTAAAAATAATATGTTCCGTTAATTGGTATTTTTTTACCTTTTCCTTGTACATTTTTGTGCGCTCCGTAAACATTCCAATTTGAATAAAAATAAAATTTTTATTTTTCTTGGTGTTTACAATATAATTAACCACCTCAATAAATGTAAAAAGATTTTTAGCTCTTATGTGATTTCCTATTAAACCAACTATTTTGGTTTCTTTGGATAGTTTATAGTTTTCTCTAAGATTGAAAAAATTTTTTTTCGAAAAATTTTCAAATCTTATGCCATTATAAATAGTAATTGTTTTATGCTTATCCTTAACTTGCTGTTTAGTTATTTTTTCTACGGCTTTGGAAACGCAGATATATTTTTCAATTTTTTTGTAATTATACTTATACAATGTGGATTTTCGATCTTTGATTGGAAAAGATGTTTTCTTTGCAAATATCATTTTAGGAATCTGTCTTGAAATTTTATCAGCAATAACACACAATGTTAGAGCTGTAGGATCATGAAGATGGACCACATCAATTCTTTTTATTAAGCAGGTATAAATTATTTTAAAAATGAATCTAGGGTCAATTTTTAAAACCAGTTTAGCTTCAGTGAATGGAATTTTTTTTTGCTTAAGTGTCTTTGCAAATCTTCCTTCTTTTACACAAAGAATTGTTTGATTTATTGTTGGATCAATAGTTTTAATCTCATTGTATAAGTTTTCAATGTGGTTTTCGCCACCCCCCCAATTCCTAACACCAGAAATATGTAGAATATTCATAAAGCTTCCCAATTAATATTTAAGTTTCATACTTTAGATATAAAATCAAATTACTGCAAATCTAGTATATAGATAATAACAGATAAAGGAATGATAAAAAAATAAAAGAATTATTAGATTTGCTTCTGTTATAAATTTTTCATTTTTAATGGAATTACTCATTTAGCATGCAGACATACAAGGCGCCTTTAAGTGAAAGATTATATTTTATAGTAGTTCATAAATGGAAATATCTTTGGGCTATATTTATATCTAATTTTTACACAAAAGACAACACCAATATTGTTCGAAAGGTTATTTATTTGGCAAGAGTTAAGGATAAAGATTGGATTTTTGGAGCTAAGGTTAGACGTTTGTCAAAACATTCTTCATTAGAGGCAACAACACACTTTAATGATAAATTTAAAAACATTCCAGATGCTGATGGTTATTACCACATCTATCAAAATCATTTTTGTAGAGCTATAAGACGAAAACCTAATATCTTAAATAAACGTAATGTAGTGATGTTTACGCATCCCAGTTGGTCTAGAAAGTATTCTATAACACATGTCATTTTTTGCTTGAATAAAGCAGATTACATTATTTGTTTAAATTCTTTCATGAGAGATGATCTAATTAGTCTTGGAGTTAAGCCAGAAAAATTAGTTGTAATGCATATCGCTACTTCAGACACTTTTTTTAAAACGCACGAAAGAAGAACAGGTGGAGTTGGTTTTTGCTCTAATTATGGACCAAGAAAAAATCCTGATTTACTTTATGATATCGTAATGAACATGCCTCATAGAAAATTCCACCTCGTTGGAAGAAACTGGGATAACTATGAAAAATTTTCTCAGCTTTTAGCTCAAGAGAATTTCACATATTATGATAATTTAGATTATGAGATGTATCCTGAATTATACTCTAAAATGGATGTGTTTGTGTCACCCTCTATATTAGAAGGCGGACCGGTTCCTATTCTTGAAGCTATGATGTCTAATTGTGTACCTGTAGCTTCTAAAACTGGTTTTTGTCCTGATATAATTAATCATGGTCAAAATGGCTTTTTGTTTGATATAAATTCTGATTATAAAGAGGTTATAGGTCTAATTGATAAAGCTTTTGATTTTAAAATCAATACAAGAGATACTGTTATTGATTTTACTTGGAGTAACTGTTCTAAAAGAATAGATGATTTGCTAACTGGTAAAGAATAGCATAAGTATCAAGATATTTTAAATGTGAAAGAATTAAAGCTTACAAGTGTTATGAATAAAAATATTGTATCAAGTGTTTTTAATGACGGCGAAATTTTGGAGATAATAGCAGCTTTCAAATCTTCAAATGAGCTAATAGGTGATGGTAAACGTAATGTAATAAAAAACGTTAATTTCAAAAATCAAAAGTTAACAGTTAAATCTTTTAAAAAGCCTCATTTAATTAATAGTGTTGTATATAGGTTTTTAAGGAAATCAAAGGCTGAAAGGTCTTTTAGATATGCAAAAATTCTTACCTCCAAAGGAATTGGTACTCCAAAGCCAATTGGTTATGTAGAATGTTTTAATTATTGGAGACTAACAAAAAGTTATTATGTAAGTGAATATGTTGATTGTGATTTAACATTTAGAGAAATTAATAAAGATTTTAAGTCTTTTAAAAGTAAAAAAATTCTTAGGGCCTTTACTAAGTTCACGTTCAGAGTTCATGAAAATGATATTTTATTTCATGATAACTCACCTGGAAATACACTAATTAAAAAAAAAGGTAAATCGTACGAGTTTTATTTAGTTGATTTAAATCGCATGAGTTTTAAGAAATTAACATTACATGATAGAATTAATAATTTTTCTAGATTAACTTCAAAAAAGAAGATTATTAAAATTATGAGTAAAGAATATGCTAAATTAACAGATAATGATAAAACTAATATTTTTGAGATAATGAATATGAGTATTAGAAAGTTTCAGCACAAATTTGTAACAAAAAAGAAAATTAAGAGAAAGCTAAAATTTTGGAAAAAATAAATTATTTACGACTTTTCCTCAATAACCAAATCTTAACATATCTCATGAATACAACATAAATTTGAATCCATGCAATAGTAAAACCAACAAGCCCATCCAAAAACCCTAATTGAATTATATAATGTTTAAAAAAACGCCACAATGGTTTTACAATGAAATGGTAAGGGGTTAAAATACCTGTTTTTTTATCATAATCTTGAGCTTGAAGCCAAGCATAACGATTCATCTTTTCAATGTATGTATCTAAAGATATATAACTATTATGGTAAAGTTTGTTTTGTAATTTTCCTACAGAACCATTTGAAATAATTTCTGAATGAACACGCTTGTTTTCATATTTACAAAAATCCCTTTTAAATAGTCTAATTACCTTATCATTTCTCCAACCACTATACCTGACTGATTCACCCATGAAGTGATTTTTTCTACCAATCCAATATGCCACATGCTCAGGGTTGCTTTTTTGAAGAATATTTAAAACTTCTTCTTTTAATTCTGGTGTTACTCGTTCATCAGCATCAATTAATAAAATCCACTCATGTTTAGCTTGAGGAATTGCCCAATTTTTTTGTGAGGCTGAATTTTCATAATCTCTTCTTATTACTTTGTCTGCTTTTTCTATAGCTATATCATATGTGCCATCAGTACTGTTACTATCTACAACTAAAATTTCATCAGCAAAATTGACAGATGCAATAGCTGCTTCAATATTATTTTTCTCGTTACCTGCAGGGATTATTGCAGTTAATTTATTCATCTAATTGAGGTTGTTTTAGAAATTGATAATGGATTAATGATTAGCCGTAAAAATAGTGTTTTTGATTATATAAAAATATAAATCTCAAAGTAATAAAATTATATATTTGCATATTAAATTTTGATTAAGGATTTGTAATAAGAGCACATAAAGCTATAGAATGAATAACATAAAAGTCTCAGTAATCATTAGTACTTATAATTCAGTTAATTGGCTGGAGAAGGTTATTTGGGGCTATAATAATCAAAGTTTTTCTGATTTTGAAATGATTATTGCCGACGATGGCTCAACATCTGAAACTTCAGATTTGATTGAAGTCTTGTCAAAAAAAGTTACTTTTCCTATAAATCATATTTGGCATGAAGATAATGGATTTCAGAAATCAAAGATTTTAAATAAAGCCATTCTTGCCTGTAAGACTGACTACATCATTATGTCTGATGGTGATTGTATTCCTAGAAATGATTTTGTTGAAATTCATTATACATATAAACGCAAAGGCTACTTTTTATCTGGTGGATATCACATGCTTCCTATGTATGCATCTAGTGCAATTACAAAAAAAGAAATTGAAAATGGACAATGTTTTGATTTAAAATGGTTGAAATCAAATGGTTTAAAATCATCTTTTAAGAATTTAAAATTAACTGCTAATAGAAAATTAGCTAAGTTTTTAAATCTAGTAACACCAACAAATGCAAGTTGGAATGGACACAATGTTTCTGGTTGGAAAGAAAATATAAAAGCTGTAAATGGTTTTGATGAACGTATGCAATATGGAGGTCAAGATCGTGAATTAGGGGAGCGCTTAATGAATTTTGGGATTAAGGGACTTCAAATAAGATATTTCGCAATTTGTGTGCATTTAGATCATCCAAGAGGTTATAAAACAAAAGAATCTATAAACAGAAACTTAAAAATCCGTTCCCTTACAAAAACAGAAAAAAGAGTCTGGACTGCATTTGGTATTAAAAAATCTTAATCTAGTTGCTCTAAAAATAATTCTAATTCTTTTTCGAAAAGTTCCGGTTTAAAGCTTTTATAAAGCTCATTTGAGTTTTCCTTAATTTGTTTTACAGATAAGCTCTCAAATAAATCCTTTCTGTAATCATTGAGATGTACACTTCTATTAATGGAGTTTTGAAATAAAGCCCAGGCTTCTTTTCTAATCCAAGGTGAGAAAATGGCGAATGTGGGAACACTTAAAGCTTTAGCCATATTTACAGCGCCTCCTTCATTTCCAATTAATGCATCGCATTTAGAAAGAACCCCTAAAAATCGCCTTAAAGAAGTGGTGTAGGCATCAATTTTAATAAACGATTGTGCTAAAGAATTACATTGTGTAATTATTTTTGTAACATCATTTTTTTGAGAGGGAATGTAATTAAAAAGGATTTGGCATTTTCCCAAAGAAGCAATTTTATTAATAACATCTGCCATGTAATCAAAAGGGTATGTTTTGTTTAAACTGCTTCCCAAAACACTAATCATATAAATAGGTGAAAGTTTATTTATTTGGTGCTTTTCTAGGAATAAATTTGCATCTAGAATTTCTGAATCATTTAAATAAATTTTGGGTGATATGTTACTAGGAAGTTGATCAACTAAAGGACTTAATAATTGAATACGATTCTGAATCGCTAAATCTGAATTGTGATCTTGCTTTAAATAAGGTATTGTACGATTATAAAATAAAAAACTGTCTAATTTCTTATAAGATATTTTTTTTGAAGCGCCGCTAAATAGGGTGATTAACTTGCTTTCAACTTTACGATAAACATCTATAACAATGTCAAATTGGTAATCATTAATTGATCTTAAAAACTGATAAAACTTGAATTTATTCTCTTTAAATTCAGGTTTAAATAAAATAATATGATCCACAAAAGGATTGTTTTGAACAACAGCTTCAGTTCCTGAATTTATAAGGTAATGTATTTCACAACTTGCAATATTCTTTTTTAATAATTCACAAATAATTGTACTGGTTAGTACATCGCCAATCATTTTTTGCTGAATTACAAGTATTTTCATTTATACAGCCACATTATGCTCTCTAAGAGCATCATTCAAAGATGTTTTCTTATCAGTACTTTCTTTTCTTTTACCAATAATTAAGGCACAAGGTACATTGTAATCTCCAGCAGCAAATGTCTTAGTATAACTTCCAGGTATAACTACGGATCTAGCAGGAATTAACCCTTTTGTTTCAATAGGCTCATCTCCAGTAACATCAATTATTTTTGTTGAAGCAGTAAGAACAACATTGGCACCCAGTACAGCTTCTTTTTCTACTCTTACGCCTTCAACAACAATACATCTTGATCCAATAAAGGCATTGTCTTCTATGATAACAGGGGCAGCTTGAAGTGGCTCTAAAACACCTCCGATACCAACACCTCCAGAAAGGTGAACATTTTTTCCTATCTGAGCGCAACTCCCCACGGTTGCCCATGTATCGACCATTGTCCCTTTATCAACGTAAGCTCCAATGTTAACATAGCTAGGCATTAAAATAACACCGCTAGATATGAAAGCACCATGTCTAGCCACCGCATGCGGAACAACTCTGATTCCTTTTTCAGCATAATTTTTCTTAAGAGGCATTTTATCATGAAATTCCAATGGACCGGCCTCTAAAGTTTCCATTTTTTGAATAGGAAAATACAAAACAACTGCTTTTTTAACCCATTCGTTAACTTGCCATCCACCGGTTATAGGTTCAGCAACTCTGAGTTCCCCTGAATCAATTAAATTTATAACTTCTTTAATAGCACTTTGCGTATTGATATCATTTAATAAACTTCTATCATTCCAGGCAGATTCTATAGTGTTTTGTAATGTATTCATTAAAATTAGATTAGATATGCAAATATAAATGTATAATTGAATTATTTATAAATTTTCAGATTGAATACAATTGTAATATTTTAAATTTGTTAAATGGGAAGAATACTAGCTATTGACTTTGGAATTAAAAGAACTGGTATAGCTGTCACCGACGAATTACGGCTAATAGCCTCTGGGCTTACAACTGTTTCTACAAAAGAGCTTCTTCATTTTTTAAAAGATTATACCCAAAAGGAGTGTGTAGATCTTTTTATTGTAGGTGAGCCTAAGCAAATGGATAATTCCATCTCAGAGAGTGAATTGGAAATAAAAAGTTTCTTGAAAAAACTTAAAACATTTATTCCACAGATTCCAGTTAAACGCTATGATGAAAGGTTTACCTCTAAAATGGCTTTTCAAGCCATGATTGATGGTGGAGTAAAAAAACAAAAGCGCAAAAATAAAGCATTAATTGATGAAATAAGTGCCACTCTTATCCTTCAAGGTTACATGGATTCCATAAGATAGTTTTGTTTTAATCAATTAAATTTATTTAAAAAGAATTAACTATTGTATTTTTGCAATCGAAAAATTTAAAACATGATTTTACCAATTGTTGCATATGGTGACGTAGTTTTGAGAAAAAAAGCTGCCACAATCAATGCAGATTATCCTAACCTAAGTGAGTTCATAGATAATATGTACGAGACCATGTATGGCGCATACGGGGTAGGGTTAGCAGCACCACAGGTAGGCGTTCCAATAAGAGTCTTTTTGGTGGATGCATCTCCTTTTTCTGAGGACGAAGGACTAGATTCCAAGGAGCGTGAATTATTAAAAGGCTTCAAAAAGACCTTTATTAATGCCGAAATTCTTAAGGAAGAAGGTGAGGCGTGGTCTTTTAATGAAGGATGCCTAAGTATTCCTGATGTTAGAGAAGATGTTTCAAGGAAACCAAAAATTACCATAAGGTACCAAGATGAAAATTTCAAAAGTTATACTGAAACATATGAAGGTCTCTTAGCACGGGTTATTCAGCACGAGTATGATCATATTGAAGGTATTTTATTTACAGATAAATTATCTTCTCTCAAGAAAAGGCTAATTAAGGGCAAACTGGCAAACATATCTAAAGGAAAAATACGAGTAGACTACAAAATGAAATTTCCTTTAATTAATAAAAAACGTTAAATAACATATGGGGTTAAATACAATTCTTGCTATTTCTGGGAAACCAGGACTTTTCAAATTACTTACTCAAACTCGAGGTGGTTTTGTGGCACAATCTTTATTAGATAACAAAAAAATTAGTGTAAACGCACAAAGTAATGTAAGTGTTTTAAGCGAAATTGCTGTATATACACTGACTGAAGAATTACCTTTAAAAGAGGTGTTTAAAAAAATTAGTGAAAAAGAAAATGGAGGTCTTACCTCAGTAGCTCACAAAGCATCTAAAGATGAATTAGAAGAATATTTCTTTTCTATTCTCTCTGATTATGATGAAGATCGCGTTTACGCAAGTGACATTAAAAAAATTATACAATGGTATAATTTATTACATAAAAATGAATTACTAAATCTTATTGAAGAAGAAGCGTCTGAAGAACAGGACAATTCTAAAAGTTAATTTGTTTAATACATAATATACTAAAAGATCACTTTTTAAGGTGATCTTTTTTTATATTGAAAATTAAAATAATTAAAGATGCAAAAGTCAAAAGAGTTAAAAGCATTTAATAGGTTGTTACATATAATGGACGACCTAAGATTAAAGTGTCCTTGGGATAAAAAACAAACCATGGAATCTTTAAGGCATTTAACTATTGAAGAAGTTTATGAGTTAGGTGACGCTATACTTGATAATGATCTTGAAGAGGTTAAAAAAGAGCTTGGTGATGTTTTATTACATATTGTTTTTTACGCTAAAATTGGTAGTGAAACCAATAGCTTTGATATTGCCGATGTTTGTGATAGTATTTCTGATAAACTTATAGATCGTCATCCTCACATATACGGTGATGTTGAAGTATCTAATGAAGAAGATGTAAAACGCAACTGGGAACAACTTAAATTAAAAGAAGGCAAGAAAAGTGTTTTAGAGGGAGTGCCTCAAAGTTTACCAGCAATGGTTAAGGCCAATAGGATTCAAGATAAAGTATCAGGTGTTGGTTTTGATTGGGAAGCATCTCATCAAGTTTTTGATAAGTTAAAAGAAGAATTAGCAGAACTAGAACTCGAGATCAATCAGGGTAATAAAGATAACATTGAAAATGAGTTAGGAGATGTTTTCTTCTCATTAATAAATTACGCAAGATTTTTAAAAGTAAATCCTGAAAACGCTTTAGAGCGCACGAATAAAAAATTCATTAAGCGTTTCAAATATCTTGAAGATAAAGCAAGGTTAATGAATAAATCTCTTCATGATATGACTCTTAAAGAAATGGATGTATATTGGGAAGAAGCAAAGAAACTATAAAAAAAGCCTGAATAAATCAGGCTTTTTTTAGGAATACATTTTTTTAATTTTTTGATACTTTTTTTTCCAAGTTTCTAGTGTTTTCTTAGATTTTTCGATTTTATTATTAACTTCTTTTACAAGCGGATTATCTTCTGAAGCATTACTGAAAAACTGTAAATTATTTTCAAGTTGATTAATTTCAGATTTAATTTCATCTATTTTCTTTCTAATGTAGTTTAGTTCATTGTCAAGGTCTTTTGTATCGGCTTGATTTGAAAATGCATTAATTTTATTTTGAAATTTAATCATTTCCAATTGTTCTTTTTCTATACCTAGATTATCAAAAAAACCATTGATAATAGTCTTAAAATCGTGTTCTATTTGTTGCTTGTTTCTTGCTACATTTCCTAAGGATTTCCATTCGTTTATCTTATCAGTAATTACATTAATTACTTCCTCATTATTGCCCTCTGGTTTGAATGATTTTAAAGTTTTTAAATAAGCTGATTTTTTGTTAAATGCCTCTACTTGTTCTGGTGACCCTTGCTCTCTAACAGTATTCATTCTATCAAAATAAGCGTTACATGCAGCCTTAAATTGTTTCCAAATTTTATCACTGTCTTTTCTTGGTACGTGACCAATTTTTTTCCAATCACTTTGGATTTTTTTCATCAAAGGGGTAACGGATCCGAAGTCATCACTGTCTTTATTATCCTCAGCAATTTTAATGAGTTCTATTTTTTTTCTAAGATTTTCTGTCTGATTCTTCTTCAGATTTTTATAATAAGAATTTTTATTCCTGTTAAACTGCCTTACCGCTTCTTTAAATTTAGCCCAAGTTGTTTCATTTACTTTTAGTGGAACTTTACCGGCGTTGAAAAATTCAGTTCTCAATGCTTCAATTTCACGAATCTTTTGTTGCCAGAACTTATGAGATTCTGAGTTTTGAGAAGCAATTTCAGTTATTTTAGAAATAATTTCTTCTTTGACAATTAAATTCTTTTCATAAGCTTTGTCCAAATCCTCATAATACTCTTGTCTTTTTTCGTGAATGACTTTAGTAGCTTTACTAAAACGTTGCCAAATTTCTTCTCTTTTTTCCTTTGCTACTGGTCCAAGGTCTTCTTTCCATAACTTGTGAAGTGCTTGAAGTTCTCTAAATGACCTATTAACATTAGTATCTTCTGCAAGAGCTTCAGCTTGTTCTATGATTTTTAACTTTTGATCTAGATTATGTTTAAAATCAAGATCTCTTAAATCTCTATTTAGATGAAGGAAATCGTAAAAGCGTTCTACATGATGATGGTATGTATTCCATGCATTATTATACTTATCTCTTGGAATTGGTCCAGCATTTCGCCATTCATCTTGAAGCTCTTTGAAATGCTTATATGTTGAACTGATATTTTCTTCAACATTCAACAAACCCTTTATTTCTTCAATAATGTTTAGTCGTTTTTCAAGATTTTTTTTGAGACTACTTTCAAGATCTTTATAATAGGCATTCAGGTTATTTTTGTAATCTTTGAAAAGTGAATTGAATTGTTTTTTTAATGGTGTTGTAAAGTAAAAATCTATTTCACTTCCACCATCAGCTAAGAACTCTTCCTTTTTTTCCTCTAAAAGCTCATTGAATTTAGAATTGAATTCATTTTTAATCTCATCAACAACAGCTTTTATGGTTTGGACTTTATCGGATTTTAAAAGCTTTTCAAATTCTAAAACCAAAAGATCCATATTCATACTATGGTAATCTTTTGCCTTGATCTTATGTCTTACTTCATTTGAAGCATCTTCTGCATCTTCTGCATTTTCCTTTTCGACAGCTTCAACATGGTCTTCAGAATCATTAACTATATCATTTGCTGTCTCATCAGTTTCATCTGCCTGATTAATAGCTTCAGATTCAGTAATATCTGTTTGTATTTCATTAGTTTTTTCTGAAACTGCGCTTTCCTCTGAAGTATCAGGTGTAATTTTGTTTATTCCATCTGCTTCTTGCAGGTTATCTTTCTTAGACATTTTACAATGTATTTAATATTAAGCCTTAAATATAGCTAAGAGGCTTGTGAATAACAAAAAGGAACACCAAAAAGTATTTATATGTAATTCTGCCAAATTTGAAATGCTCTTTCAGCTTGGAGGACTAACATTTTATAACCGTTAATTATTGTAGCTCCTCTTGCTTCTCCCTTTTTCAAAAACAAAGTTTTTTTAGGATTATATATCAAGTCAAATAAAATGTGCTGATTAGTTATAAATTCATATGGTATTTCTGGAGCATTTTCAATGTTTGGATAAGTCCCAAGTGGGGTACAGTTTATAATTAGCTTATGACTTTCTATAATTGAGCTTTGTAACTCATTATAATTAATTGACATGTTATCACTTTCTTTTCTGCTTACATATTTAAAGCTGATTCCAAACTGTTTTAAAACATAAGCAATTGCTTTAGCAGCCCCACCAGTTCCAAGAATCAAAGCTTTTTTATGGTTTGTCTTTAGATGTGGGCGTAAAGATTCTGCGAAACCCCAACAATCTGTATTGAATCCAATAAGTTTCCCTGAGGAATTAATTACAACGGTATTTACGGCTCCAATTGTTTTGGCCTCATCATTGATTGAATCCAGATGATGAATAATCTCCTCTTTATAAGGAATGGTCACATTAAATCCAATTAAACTTTTATTAGAAACTATTGACTGTAATTTTTCTAATGAATCTATATCAAAGTTTGTATAACTAAAATCGAGATTTTCTCTTTTGAATTTTTCAGAAAAATAAGATCTGGAAAATGAGTAGTCAATATTTTTACCTAAAAGGCCTAGTTTATTTCGTTGCATTTAAATAGTTTAATTTTTTTCCATACCAGTCTAAGCCTAAAACTATTAAAATTCCTAATAGTATAGAGCATATAGATATGCAAAAATTAAAATCTATTTCAGGAATATATCTTTTGTACATAACTATAATTGGGTTTCCTGTAGAGTCTAAAAATAATGAGCCATCAATATCTACTTTAAATACTTTAGATTTCCAAGGCCAAATGACCCCGAGAGATCCAATTATAAATCCAAAAATTGATGCGATTGTTAGTTGTTTAAATCGAGTTAAAATGTAATTTAACAGATGAGAGAAAGTCACTAATCCAGTAATCGAGCCAAATGTAAAAACCGCTAATATTTTTAGCATATGAATTCTATTTCCGTTGTAATAGAAAGAAAAATTTCCAGAAAACACTTCATAAATGGTGTCGTAGAGAGCGTTGACTGCATCTACAAGTAATAAAACATAGTTGCCAAGTAAAATTAAGATGAAACTTCCAGAAAATCCTGGTAAAGTCATTCCAGAAACACTAATTACCCCACAAAAAAACACAAACCACAGATTGTCATTTTGAGTAGCTGGATCTAAAAAACTAATCCATAAACCAACTCCAGCACCAATAATTGTTAATAAAAGCGAAAATTTAGAGTGTTCTTCTAAATCATTGTATATGTACCAAATGGATCCAATTACCATTCCAAAAAACAGACTCCAAACTTGAATTTCGTAATATATAAGTAAAAAATCCAAAAATTTAGATATACTGAAATAACTAATTATCATTCCAGAGACTAGGTAACATAGAAACCTTCCGTTAACATAGTCAAAACAACTTTTAAACCGTCCGCCTAAAACAAGTCTAAGAGCAGTTTTATTAAAGCGTTGGAGAGAGTAGATAAATTCATGATAAAACCCTGCAACGAAAGCTACAAGTCCACCTGAAACTCCAGGTACTTTATTTGCAGCACCCATAGCTAAACCTTTGAGAACTAAGAATAAATAATCTTTCCTATGGCGTTTACTTTGCATTATTTTTTATTTTCAGGACCAAATTTTTCAAGTAATAAAATAACTACAAAGCCAATAGTGATTAGAACTAAAGCTAATGCCAATTGATTGTCACCTTCGATATTAGTAGGTAAAATACTTTGTTCTGTTAATGGCACTGAGAGTCCTTTAGAGTTTACCCTCCAAGTTAATATTTTTTTCCATGGCCATATTTTATTAAGTGACCCAATCATGAACCCTGTTAACATAGCTAATGTGAGATCTTTATAATTTTTAAATAGCCAATTAAGTATTTTTGAGAATATTTTTAATCCTAAAATGGCACCAACTGCCAACATCAAAAAATTGATGAAGGCTTCTTTAAAAAGATTAAAATCTTTAGTAAGAAGACCTTGAGCTAGATCATTTATAGTATCAATAGTTGTTTGATACGCTCCTAAAATTAATAATATGAAAGCACCTGAAACACCAGGTAAGATCATAGCTATTATAGCTATAAAACCACAAAACAAAAGATATAATGGGCTCTCAGGTGATGTAAAAGGTTCAGCAAGTGTTAAAAAATAGGAAGCAATGCTGCTTAGTATTATGGCTATTATAATGTTGAAATTGAATGTTTTTATTTGTTTTCCAACATAAAAAATACTTGCCAAAACAAGTCCAAAGAAAAAAGACCACAACAAAATTGGTTCATTGTGAAGCATCCATTTTATCCCTTTAGCAAGTGACAGAATGCTTATTGCTATCCCTATAAAAAGCGCTGTTAAAAAGTTTCCATTAATACTATGCCATGCATGCTTAATCCCTTTTTGTCTTACTGTTTTAAAAGCGTTAAAATCAATTTTATTGATTGTATCAATAAGTTCTTCGTAAATACCAGTAATAAAAGCTATGGTTCCTCCAGAAACTCCAGGAACAACATCTGCTGCTCCCATAGCAATACCTTTTAATGTTATAAGGAAATAATCTTTAATGTTTCTTTTCATGGGTATATATATTCTTCAGCAAATATATAATTATAGCAGAAAGAAACTAAAAAGCTAATATATTTTGAATCAATTTCCTATTGGCAATCTTTGGAAATAATTCATTAAGAATGAAATGATAATCTTTATTCAGTTTTTTTGCGTTTTTAAGATGGTAAATAGCTTTATCTGATTGCGATATGGAAAAATAACATCCTGATAATCGGTATTCAATTTCTTCATTTTCAGGATAAAACTCAGAGGCTTGATCTAAATTAATAATAGCTGCTTCGTATTCGCCTAATTCAATTAAAATATCGGCTCTAGAAATCCAAGTATCTAATTCATAATTACCAAGCTCTAGGGTTCTTTTGTAGCCTCTTTCTGCTTCTTCAAGAAAATTGAGACGTTTATTAATTTGAGCATATAATTTCCAGTAAACGACATTGTCTTTATCTATTCCAATTGCCTTTTTTATATAGTAGAGTGCTTTTCTGTAGTTTCTGTTCTTGTTATAGAATTTTGTTATAGCAATCCAGCCTTTGTCTAATAAAGGGTCTTCATGAACAGTTTGGTAATAAAATTTTAAGGCTAGCTCTTTTTCTTCCATCTTTTCATAACAAACTCCTATTCTTAATAATGCAAACGATGTAGGATCGTCTAATGATAAAGTGATGTTATAATTTTCAATGGCTTCGTTGTATCTCCCTAATTTCTCAAGGACTTTGCCTTTTTCAATATAAGCTCCAATAAAGGTGTCATCAGAAATAATAGCAAAATCAAACGATGCCAATGACTTCTTGTAGGCTTTAATAGAAAAATATTGTTTACCAAGTTGGTGCCATGCAACTTCACAGTAGGGATTAGCATCTAAATATTTATTCAAAAAATTTATGGCGCCAATGTTATCATCAATAAAATCGTAACAGTAAATTATATTATATAAAGAGGTATAATCTGTAGGATCAAGTTCTAAACATTTAGAAAAGTATATACGAGCATTATCAAATTGATCAAGAAATAAATACTCCATACCAATTAAGGCATACAAATCAGAAACTTCATTATTACCACTTAAATCTATAGCAAGCTTTAGAGTGTCAATGGCCTTATAATGTTCATCAGATTTTGAAAAAATATTAGCTTTTTGAATGTATATTTCTTCATTTTTAGGCTCTAATGCATAAAGTTCAGTAAGAATTGTATCGGCTTTGGAAAGTTTATTTTCAAAAATGAGTATTTCAACTTTATAGAGTTTAAGATTAGTAGAAGTAGGATGTTGGTTTAGTCCGATCTTAACAGCCTTTTTAGCTAAATTAATTTTACCTATTTCTAAATAATGATTAATAATATGTTCAAACTCATTAGAATCAAAAAAATGAACACTGTTAGTTTTTAACATGGACTCAAATTTCGAAACGGAAAAGTTGTTATTTTCTTCTCTTTGACTAAACTCCATAATTCAGAATGTTTAATATCATTATTAAAGTTAAGGTCTAATACAAATAAATTGCATTAAGACTTATTAATGTTTTTAACAAAGTAATTAACACTTATATCGACTTTAACAAATTTCAATAGTTACAAGTCGATTTCATTTAAGACTTCCATTATAATGGAACAGCCTTTAATAATTTCTTGGTTGGAAATAGTTAGTGGTGGGGTAATTCTTACCGCTTTAGGCTCGTAAAGTAACCAAAATAAAATTAATCCACGTGATTTACATTTAAAAATTATTTCATTAGTAATTTCAGAAGATGGTGTTATTAATGCAAGCATTAGTCCAAGTCCACGAATTTCTTTGATTAGAGGGTGAATTAAATGGTTACGAATTAGTTGTTCTTTCTCAAGAGCTTTATCGATTAGATTAGACGATGTTATTTCTTTAAGAGTGGCTAAGGCAGATGCAGCAATTACAGGGTGGCCACCAAAAGTTGTTATGTGACCAAGCTTAGGATTATCTTTTAATGTAGCCATTAATTTGTTTGAGGCGGTAAAAGCACCAATTGGCATTCCACCTCCCAGTCCTTTTCCAGTAACTAAAATATCTGGAACACAATTATAATGTTCGAAACCAAATAATTTACCAGTCCTTCCAAAACCCGGTTGAATTTCATCAAGAATTAGTAATGTTTGTGTTTGTTTACATCTCTCACTAATTTTTTTTAAGAATTCATTTTTTGGTTCAATAAAACCGGCGCCACCTTGAATGGTTTCTAAAACAACTGCGGCTGTTTGATGAGTTATTTTGTCAATATCACTTAAATTATTAAACTCAATAAAATCAACGTCCGGCATTAAAGGTTCAAATGGTTTTTTTCTTTCATCATACCCCATGATACTTAAAGCACCTATGGTGTTTCCATGATACGCATAATTTGCAGCTATAATTTGAGTCTTTCCAGTTGCTCTTCTTGCAAGTTTAATAGCCCCATCTATTGCTTCAGTTCCTGAGTTTGTTAAATAGGTAGTATCTAGTGATGGTGGTAAATTTTCAGACAATAATTTACATAACTTAACAGAAGGTGATTGGGCGTACTCCCCATAAACCATAACATGTAAGTAACGATCTAGTTGTTTCTTAATTGCAGAAACTACAGCGGGGTGTTGATGTCCTAAACTACAAGCCGAAACGCCAGCAACAAAATCTAGATATGGTTTGTTATCTGTATCATAAATATAACTGCCCTTTGCATATGAAATTTCCATCCCAAGGGGGTGGGGTGTAGTTTGGGCTTGGTATTTGTGAAAGTCTTCTATCATTGGTTTTTTGCCTTTAGTACATTAGACTTTATATTTCTTTTCTTGAGTGGTTTGACTTTGCCGTTTGTAGGTTGTTGATTTGAAATTTTAGTATCAGTTCTTAAATTAACTTTTTTATTAATTCGATCTAAAACCTCGAAATCAATAATATCAAATGGATTTGGTTTATCTAAACCTTTTATTTTGGGTAGATTTAACGGCGGGTCATCTTTAAATAAATCAGAAACACTTTGAGGTTGCTCATCTTCTCTCCAACTAAATCCTTTAAATTTTTTAGCATTTTTTGGAAACTCATTTTCAGGGTAAATGACGCCATCAATATCATTAATCAATTTTATGTCTTCAATTGTATTGTCTAGTATTTCAATTTCAATTTTACCAGATTTTGATTTGTTAATACCTTCCAAAAGATTATTACTGTTTCTGAAATAATAAATCACTTCAGCATTTTTGATGATATGTACATTCTTAAGTTCGTTTTCTTCAAGTAAACCAATTAATTTTTGACCTTTTATTTGATTAAAGCCATCTCCTAGTGTATCCTTACTAATTAAAAAAGCATTATTAAAAACTATTAAGGAGTCAAGAAACTTGGTTTCTTTTTCACTTATAAAATGAATGGTATCACCAGTCATTTGGTTGCCTAGATTCCATAATATTGGTTTTTTCTTTCTTTTGAATGCATCAGAAGATTGAAGCCTTTTCAAATTAATCATTTTTGTTAATCCAGAATTTTGGTCAACATGAACAGAGTCTGATTTTCCACTTAGGTCAGATTTAAAAATTTTAACATTATAAAAGGCCCTAGTAATTCTGTGATCAGCAGGACCTGTAACCATTAAAGTATCACTATGAATGTATAGAGAATCATTCTCTTGGACAGTTATTGCTAAGGCTCTTTTTGTAATGAAAACAGAATCTTTATCTTTAAATACTTCTGCATAATGGCCTCTAATAATGCTTTTGTTAATGGTGTCAGTAACTTTAATATTGTTAGTTGCTGAAGCAAAGTTTCTAGGGCGGTCAAAAAATAAACTATCTCCTTCAACAACTCTGTTTTCATAATTGATTTTTGAATTTTTCACAAAATAACCTAGATCTTTGTTGGTATCGTAAAATCCGCGTTCACAATAAATAGTATTACTATCTCCTTCAATTGTTGATGGTCCGTATAAATAGGCATGGCCACTTTCAGAATAAAAGTCTAACTGTTTCGTTTTTAGAATATAGTTGGGGTTTACCAACTTAACTTTATTAATAAATTGGTATTTGCTTTGCTCAACTAAATATTTTCCAATGGTACTTGTTATAACTCCTGAAGTATCTCTTTCGACTTTTCCACCACATTTGTAGAATGCTTGTTGTTTTAATTTATCAAAATAAAGAGTATCTGTAGTTAAGACTGATTGAGGTTCTCTCAAAATCACTTTGCCTTTTGCTACAGCTAATTGTGTCTTTCCATTGTATTCAATATATTTTGAATTCATATGAATACTATCACCCTGATTCATTTTAACATTATTAAATGCTTCTATGAAGTTTTGGTCCTTGTACAAAATGGCTTTGTCACAATACATATCAATTCCGTCATGAACAATGTGGATTTGTTTTTTTTTGTCTCTTAAAAATACAATACCACCATCATGAGTTTTTTCTTTAGAAGACAAAAAACCAGAATACTCAATGATAATTTGTTTTTCTGCTTCTTGAGCAAAGGAGGTGATTGCAAGAAATAATGAAAACAAAGAAAATAACAATGAAAGTATTGATTTCAAAGGGTTTAATTTTTTTTCAAAAATAATCATATTATTCTGTGCGTATTGAGCGTTATAGGTTTTTTAACGAAAAAAGCCTGTCAGTCATATACTAACAGGCTAATCTTTATATTTAAAAAGTTATCTTATTATAGTTTGTTTTCTATCTGGACCCACAGAGACTATAGTTATGGGTAGATTTAAATAGTTCTCTATAAATGCAACATATGAATTGAATTCATTAGGGAGGTTTTTAGAATCACTAATTGCAGTTAAATCTTCTTTCCATCCTTTAAATTCAGTATAAACAGGAGAAACGTTCTCTTCTTCTATATTGAAAGGAAGATGAGAAATTTCAGCACCTTTATAAATATAGGATGTACAAACTTTTAAGGTTTTAAAACCAGAAAGCACATCACCTTTCATCATAATAAGTTGTGTTACACCGTTAACTTGACAAGCATATTTTAGCGCAACTAAATCTAACCATCCACAGCGTCTGGGTCTCCCTGTAGTTGCACCAAATTCATGTCCTACTTTAGCCATAGTTTCACCATCTTTATCAAAAAGTTCTGTAGGGAAAGGTCCTGATCCAACACGGGTTGTGTAAGCCTTGAAAATTCCAAAAACATCTCCAATTGTATTTGGTGCAACACCTAAACCTGTGCAAGCACCTGCTGCAGTAGTGTTAGATGAAGTGACAAATGGATAAGTTCCAAAATCAATATCAAGTAAGGATCCTTGGGCTCCTTCAGCTAAAATAGACTCTTCATTATGTTGGGCTTGGTGAATAAACTCTTCAGAATCAATAAATTTTAAAGATTTTAAAGTTTCAACAGCTTCAAAAAACTCTAGTTCAAGCTCATTAAGATCATATTGAATATCAACATTGTAAAAAGAAATCATAGCTTCATGTTTATCAGCTAAGGTTCTGTAGCGCTTTTTCCAATCAGATAACTCTATATCACCAACTCTTATACCATTTCTTCCGGTTTTATCCATATAAGTAGGTCCAATACCTTTAAGAGTTGAACCAATTTTAGCTTTACCTTTAGAAGCTTCACTTGCAGCATCTAATAACCTATGTGTTGGCAAAATAATATGAGCTTTTCTAGAAATTAAAAGTGATTTCTTATAGTCAACACCTTGTTCATCTAGTTTATCCAATTCTTTTTTAAAAATCACTGGATCAATAACAACGCCGTTACCAACAAGGTTTATTGTGTTATCATGAAAAATTCCAGAAGGAATAGTATGTAAGACGTGTTTTTTTCCATTGAAAACTAGGGTGTGTCCTGCGTTAGGTCCTCCTTGAAATCTAGCAATGATGTTGTATTTGGAGGTCAGAACGTCAACGATTTTTCCTTTTCCTTCGTCTCCCCATTGCAATCCTAGTAGTAAATCTACTGCCATTTTAGTTATTGTTTTTTGTTACGGTTGCCGTAAAAGTATAGTGAATGATTATGAATTTTGATGTCGAAGATTTCTTCAATGGTCTTTTTTATGGATTGAATTCTAGGGTCACAAAATTCAATAACTTCACCACTGTCAGTAAGAATAACGTGGTCATGTTGTTTATCAAAGTATGATTTCTCATAATGAGCCTGACTTTGTCCAAATTGATGCTTTCTTACTAAAGCACATTCAAGTAACAATTCTATGGTGTTGTAGAGTGTAGCTCTGCTAACTCTATAGTTTTTATTTTTCATTTTGATGTACAGAGACTCAATGTCAAAATGCTCCTCACTATTGTAAATTTCGTGAAGTATAGCATAGCGTTCAGGGGTTTTTCGATGCCCCTTTTCTTCTAGAAAACTAGTGAATACGTTTTTAACAATTTCCTGATTTGTCTGTTTAGTATCATCCATAATAACCGCGAACAAATTTAATAAAAATTAGACTCTAGAGACCTTATCAATACCATTAATTTTCTTAAGGTTCTGAATCAGTCTATTCAACATTGTTATATTTTTTACCACAACATTAATTTTTCCATTAAATACACCATCATCTGTTTGAAAATTCATACTCTTGATGTTAACATGCATATTATTAGAAATAACTTTAGTTATGTTGTTAATTAAACCAAGTTTATCTATTCCTGATATAGTAATTAAAGATGTAAAATCTTGTTGTGTTGAGTCTATCCATTTGGCATTCATTATACGGTAGGCATAATTGGATTGAAGACTCAATGCATTAGGACAGTCTTTTTTATGAATCTTTATACCTTCGTTAATGGTAACAAATCCAAATACTTGGTCGCCAGGAATAGGGTTACAACAATTGGCAGTTTTATAGTTTAATCGCTCTTCTTCTTTACCAAAGACCAACATATCAAATTTAGAGGTAACTTCATCTTTATCGATGTCTTTAGGAAGCTCCTGTTTTCTAATGCGTTTTTTTATAAAACTCATTATCACATTGTTTCTTGTTGAAACATAGTCTTTTAACATGCTATTGTCTATAGTGCCAATACCAATTCTATAAAATAAATCTAAACTAGTTTTTAATTTGAAGTGGAGTACAAGTTCGTTTACGGTTTTTTCATTTAAAGTTATTTTAAGTTGTTTGAGTTTTCTTCTTAAAATTTCTTTACCATCTTCTCCAATACGTTTTTTGTCCTCTTTGAGTGATGATTTAATTTTACTTCTTGCTCTTGCTGTAGTAGCATAGTCTAGCCAGTTGGAATTGGGCTTGGCATTGTCTGAGGTTAAAATTTCTACGTGATCACCACTATTTAATTCATGGCTTAATGGCACTAATTTCCCATTAACTTTAGCACCTCTTGTTTTCATTCCTATTTCTGTATGGATGCTAAAAGCAAAATCTAATGGCGTAGAACCCTTTGGTAGTGATTTTAAATCTCCTTTGGGAGAAAACACAAAAATTTCTTTAGAATATAAGTTAAGTTTAAACTGTTCTACAAAGTCAACAGCATTACTTTCATTGCTTTCAAGGGCTTCCTGAAGTTTATTTATCCATACATCAAGTGCATCGTCTTCTTCATGGTTTCCTTGTTTATATTTGTAGTGAGCAGCGTAACCTTTCTCAGCTATTTCATTCATGCGCTCACTTCGTATTTGAACTTCAACCCATCGGTTTTTTGGCCCCATAACTGTAATGTGAAGCGCTTCATAGCCAGTGGACTTTGGCGATGAAATCCAGTCTCTAAGCCTTATTGGGTTAGGAGTGAAATAATCTGTAACAATAGAATATATTTTCCAAGCTAGGAATTTCTCATTTTCTATGTCGGATTTATAAATAATTCTAATAGCAAACTTATCATAAACTTCTTCGAAACTTACCCCTTGTTTTACCATTTTTCTTCGGATAGAGAAAATGGATTTAGGGCGTCCCTTAATCTCGTATGCTATGTTTGCATTATCAATTTTTTTCTTTAGAATCTGAGAAAAATCTTTGATATAGGTATCTTGTTCTTCTTTAGTATCTTCAAGTTTTGATAAAATATCATTATAGACCTCTGACTCTGTATATTTCATACCAAGGTCTTCAAGTTCAGTTTTAATATTGTACAAACCAATGCGGTGAGCAAGAGGGGCATATATGTAAAGCGTTTCAGATGCAATTTTTTCCTGTTTATCTGGGCGCATTGATCCCATGGTTTGCATGTTATGTAAACGGTCTGCAATTTTGATTATTATTACCCTAACATCTTCGTTGAGGGTAAGAAGCATTTTCTTGAAATTCTCAGCTTGTAATGAAATATCTGTTTTCTTAGATGTTGCTGAAATTTTGGTTAAACCATCAACAATTCTTGCTACAGTTTCACCAAACATTTGTTGAATGTCATTCATGCTGTAATCATCCGAATCTTCTACTACATCATGTAAAAGTGCAGCGGCAATACTCGTTGCATCCATTCCAATTTCATAGGCCACAATTTTGGCAACAGCAAGAGGATGAAAAATGTAAGCTTCACCAGATTTTCTTCTCTGAGTTTTATGTGCATCCAATGCAACATCAAAGGCTTGACGGATCATTTTTTTATCCTTATTACTTAAAGTGAAATAACTAACTCTAAGTAATTCTCTGTAGGCTTTTGCTATAGCTGCATTTTCTTGTTCGATGTCAACGTCTGTCATGAAAACTAAAATAAACAATAGCCTATTAACAAACAACTAGAATTTTACAGTTTAATACCTATTTTTTCAACTGTTTAATACGCTCCAATAAAGTGGGATGAGAATAATGATAAAAGACATAAGCAGCATGAGGCGTTAAATTACTCAGACTTTTACTTGATAATTTTTTTAAAGCATCAATTAAAGGTTCGGCCATATAGGTTGTTTGCGCATAAGCATCGGCTTGATATTCAAAGGCTCTGGAAATATAATTCATAACTAAACCAGTAATTTCGCTAATAGGCGCATATAACAAACTAAAGGCAATTAGTGAAGCATGAAAACTTGGTATTGAAACTCCTATTGCTAGGGATAAATTAGGGTTTGCTATAAAAATTGATAGTAGATATAACGTAATTCCCGTAAGCAAAATAGATGCAATTAGATTGAAGATGATATGCTTTTTCTTATAATGACCTACTTCATGTGCTAAAACAGCAACAATTTCTTCCTCTGTTAAATCATTTATTAAAGTATCATAGAGAGTAACACGTTTTTCTTTTCCAAAACCAGAGAAATAAGCATTTGCCTTTGTACTTCGTTTAGATCCGTCAATGATGAAAATTTTTTTCAGACTAAAACCTACACTTTCTGCATAACTGGCTATTTTGGTTTTTAAACTTCCCTCTTCAATGGGAGTTTGTTTATTAAAAATAGGCACAATTAATCTGGCATAAAACATGTTCATGAATAAAGAAAAAATTGTAATAAGACCCCACGCATAAAGCCAAAAGTATGTGCTTGTTATATTGTAAAACCATACTATTAAAGCAAGAATTGGACCGCCAATAATTACAGACATCACAATGCCTTTTAAAAGATCCGTAAAAAAGATGGTTTTGGTAGACTTATTAAAACCAAACTTAGATTCTATAACAAATGTTTTGTAGTAAGAAAAAGGAATTGAAATTAAAGTATTTCCAATTGAAATTATACCAAAAAACAGTAATGCTATAATGATTGATAAATCTGAAAATGATCTAGCCAAGTCATCGACAAACTTAAAGCCACCAAAAATTAAAAATGAAAGTGTGACAACAAATGAAAAAACAGAACTGAATAGGCTAAACTTAAAATTAGTTGATTTATAATTTTGTGATTTTTGATACTCACTTTCATCGTAAATATTTTCAAGTTCAGTTGGTAAATCACTGTTAAATCTGGAGGCATTAAGACTGTCTAAAACTTTGTCTTTTACAAAGTTTAATACCAGTATTCCAATGATAATATAAAAAATGGTTTCAGGAGAATTCATGAATTTATTTAAATTGACGTTGTCTTTTGGCTTCAAAAATAATAATTCCAGCTGCTACGGAAACATTCATAGAATCAATTTTCCCTTGCATTGGAATAATAATATTATGATCTGAATTTTCAAGCCACTCATTACTAAGACCAGAGGCTTCAGTCCCAACCACAATTGCAGATGGTTCTGTGAAATTTTCTAGGTGGTATGATTTTGATGCTTGTAAAGCCGCACAAAAAATAGCAATGTTATTTTTTTTCAAAAAGGTAATAATCTCTGAAGTTGTGCCACTAGCTATTTGATTAGTAAAAAGGCATCCCACACTAGATCTAATAATATTGGGATTATAAAAGTCGGTTTTAGGATTTGCTATGATAACAGCGTCAACATTAGCCGCATCACATGTTCTTAATAAAGCACCTATGTTACCTGGTTTTTCGGGAGCTTCTGCAACAATAATAAGTGGTGAAGATGTTGAGAATTCTAAAGATTCGAGGGGATTTATTCTAGATTTAGCAAGTGCTATGACACCTTCTGTAGATTTTCTGTAAGCCAACTTCTCATATATAGCAGCAGTTACATGAATGCATTGACTTTCATCTAATCCAAAGTCAGGTATTTTTGAAGTATCAAAAATATCCTCTGAGAAAATAAGTTGTTTAATTACGTATCCACCAGCCAGAGCTAAAAAAATTTCTCGTTCCCCTTCAATTAAGAATTCACCACTTTTTTTTCTTAATCTGGATTTTTCATTCAGAGTAAGAAAGTGTTTTATTGTAGGGTTTTGTATGCTGGAAATGGTTTTTATCATTAGGTTCAAAAATACATCAAAACCCTAACAATTTATTTATTTTTTAGCCTTAAACTTATTTGAATATTTTTTCCAAAGTTGAGTTTGATGTGTTTTTAGTGAAATTTGTCTACCATCTATAAAGGCATGAGATACTTTATTAGTTCTCATGTCTAGGGCATCCCCATCAGATATAAATAACGTAGCTTGTTTTCCAGTTTCAATACTACCATATGTTTTATCTATTCCTAATATTTTTGCTGTATTTAGAGTTATCATTCTCAATGCGTTTTCTTTATCAACACCATGAGCCGCAACCGTACCAGCATAAAAAGGGAGGTTTCTCGAATTCATTCGCTCCATGTCACCTGAAGTTTCTAGACCAACTAGTACCCCAGCATCATCTAAAATTTTAGCAGTTACAAATGGTAAATCTACGGAATCGTCTTCATTTACTGGTAGTGAATGAACTCTTCTTAATAATACAGAAATATTATTTTTCTTTAGTACTTCTTTTACCAAGTGTGATTCTGCTGCTCCAACAATGGTAACTGACCCTAAGTCATGTTTTTTTGCAAAATGAATGACATCTTTGATGCCTTTTTCATCGTTGACATGAAAAAATAAACGACTAGATTTATCAATTACCAATTTCATAGCTTCAAAAGGCAAGTGTGATGAAGTTGGTTTTGTATTATGTGCTTTAGCACTAATAATAAATTGATTCAAGGCCTCTACTTGTTTACTGTATGATTTATTTGGTTTTAAATCATCACTTTCCCCCATCCACCATCTACCTCTTACAAAAGTGTTAGGCCAATTTATATGGATGCCATCATTTTCTTTAATTAAAGCATCTTCCCAATTCCAGGCATCGAATTGTACAATAGATGACGTTCCTGAAATTCGTCCTCCTCTGGGAGTAATTTGCCCCATAAGCACACCATTAGGTCTCATTGATTCAACAACTTTAGATTCAGCATTATAAGCAATAATGCTTCTAATATGTGGGTTCATTGTTCCTATTTCACGTTCATCATCAGATGCTCTTACCGCATCAATTTCTACTAAACCAAGTGTGCTATTTGGAACAATAAAACCAGGGTAAATATGTTTTCCACCAGCATCAATAACTTGCATGTCACGCATATCAATTCTAATTGTTGCCATATCTGCAATTAATGTGATTTTACCATCTTTAAAAATGATTGCACTATTTTCAATTGTATTTCCATTTCCAACATGGGTTGTTCCCCCAACTATAGCAATGGTTTTATTTTGATCTTCAGCTGGAGTTTGTTGAGAAAAACCAAAATAAAGATTCAAGCAAATAATAGAGATTATTATTTTTTTCATAGTACTAGTTGTTGATGAATTCATGATTTTCAAAGTCACAGTGTTTCAGATGAGGTTTTTTTGTACTAACAGGTCGTGTTGCACTTCCTCCTTGTTTTTCTAATAACATCTTGTTGATCAAAATATTTTTTTCTTTACGGTTAGCTGATTTTAATTTTTCATGTGTTTCTAAATCAAAATAAACAGTTCCCTCAATAATTGTTTTTTCAGCCTTAGCATAAACAGACAGTGGGTGGTCAGACCAAATTACCAAGTCTGCATCTTTGCCAATTTTTATACTACCAACCTTATCATCTATATGAAGAAGCTTTGCAGGATTAAGTGTTACAAATTTTAATGCGTCTTCATCTGAAACACCACCATATTTAATTGACTTTGCTGCTTCTTGGTTAAGTCGTCTTGCCATTTCTGCATCATCACTGTTAATTGCTGTTAACACCCCGTTATTGTGCATTATTGCAGCGTTATACGGGATAGCATCATTAACTTCATATTTATAGGCCCACCAATCACTAAAAGTTGATCCACCAGCACCGTGAGCTTTCATTTTATCGGCAACTTTGTAACCTTCAAGGATGTGTGTGAATGTATTAATGTTAAAGTTAAATTTTTCAGCAACTTTCATTAACATATTAATTTCACTCTGAACATAAGAGTGGCAAGAAATGAAACGTTCTTTATTTAAAATTTCAGCAATAACTTCCATTTCAATGTCTTTTCTATAATCAGCGCCACTTTTCTTAATTTCATCATAGTTTTTGGCTCTGGTAAAATAATCAACATACAATTGCTCAACACCCATTCTGGTTTGAGGAAAACGTGTTCTTCCACCCCAATTGGATTGTTTAACATTTTCTCCAAGCGCAAATTTTATAAATTTAGGAGCATTTTTATATTTCAAGTTTTCTGCTTGTTCTCCCCATTTCAGCTTAATTATTGCAGATTGTCCTCCAATGGGGTTTGCTGATCCGTGTAAGATTTGAATGGTTGTAACTCCTCCTGATAAATTTCTGTAAATGTTAATGTCATGATCTTCAATAACATCTAAAATACTTACCTCCGCAGATGAGTTATGTCCACCTTCATTAATTGAGGCCGCAGCTATATGTGAATGTTCATCGATAATTCCAGGAGTCAAATGTTTACCCTTAGCGTCAATTACTTTAGCTCCAGGTGCCTTTAAATTTTTTCCAATTGCATTAATTTTCCAATCTTTAACAATAAGGTCTGTTTCATACAAGATGCCTTCTTCTTCGTTTGTCCAAATGGTTGCATTTTTAATTAATAGAATTTGAGACTCAGGGAGCTTATCAAAACCAAATGCTTTGTTTGGATAAGTGATTTTGGCAAGGTAAGGTGCAGTTTGTTTTTCTTTTTCCTTTTTTTCAGGAGCTTCAAAATCTTTAAGTTTATTGCCCATAAATTGAAAAATATTTCCTTCAGTATCAACAAGATTTCCCTCTAAATTTCCACCATTTAAAGATGCTGAAACCCTATTGTATCTCTGGTTTAGGGAGTCTTTTGATTTGAAAGTTATATTTATATTATTCTCTTTGACTTTCAAAGTGTTTTTTAAAGTAATTGAATCACTAGTAATTTTTGCAGATGGCGAGCGTTTTGTTCCAGATATATCTAACGTGAAATTGGTTTTATCAATTTCAAAACTGTAAGTTCCTCTATAATCTGGTGTGTTTCTATCTTGAATTATATGGGGCTGTCCATTGATCCAATGTTCATAAATAACCGTGTCATCATCAAAAATATCCCCAGAGGCTATAATAAAATTCGCTAAATGCCCCGCTTCTAATGAACCGATTAGATGAGACTTATTAATAAATTTTGCTGGATGTGTTGTAAGTGCTTTTAAGGCATCTGTTTTTGGAAGTCCGTAGTGAATTGCTTTTTTAATATTTGTTAAAAAATCTTTTTCAGATTTAAGACCAGACATGGTAAATGCAAATGGAATTTCTTTGTCATTAAAAAGTTTGGGATTAGCTGGTTTTTGAGCCCACTGTCGCATTTCTCCTAAACTAATTTTTTTAATCAAATAAGGATCTTCAGCATCATATGGTTTTGGAAAATCTACGGGTAGAATAAACTTTGCATTTGTTTGTTTAATTTGATCTATACGTTCATATTCATCACCACCAGCCATTAGGATATAATCCATATTGTAGGCGTTAGCTATTTGGGCAGCTCTTAAACAATTATCCTTACTTTTTGCAAGAAAAATTTGAGGTAAATTATAGTTTTTATTGTAAGCTTCAATAGCTAAATCTGTAGTTGCATTTTCATTTGTTTGATACCATTCAGCATCAATATAGAATTGTTTAATTAAAGCCACACTTCCCATTATAGAACTGGGGTATGCTTGATTGGTTTGAACACTTCTATTAAGAGATAAAAATTGAGCAGACGCATCATTAATTATTTGAGAGGCATTATTACCTTTTAAATCAAGAGTAATTAAAGCAGATGTTCCTCTAATAACGCCATCTGGTATGTGGGTATTTACAATACCAATACCGTTTTCAAGAAGGGTTTGTGCTTTTTTTGAATCAAATTTATAATATTTTAAAGCTGATTGCTCAGGTCTAATATGGTCGTTCCAATAGTATCCATTTCTACTGGCATGGTATTGAGTTGATCCACTTTTTATTTTGGGCTTGTCTATACCAAAATGGGTATTTAAATCAATGAAAGAGGGATATATATATGTTTCAGATCCATCTATTATTATGGCATTCTTGGGGATTTTGATACGTTTACCATACTTTAAAATTTTACCCTCTTGAAAAAGAATTGTAGCATTTTTAAGGACCTTCTCAGGGGTTACGTAGACTGTACTATTAGTTATGGCTGTAACGGTTGTGTTTTTAGTTTTAACACTGCCATTTTCTGGAAAATAATCTTGAGCTTTAGCTGTATGAACTAGTAATAGCAAAAGCATCAAATTAATGAGTCTTTTCATAGTATGATTTTAATTTTCGGGTCAGCTAATTTAGGCTATTTAAACTTAAACAAATTGAGTTTATGATGCATTTAACTAAAAAGCTCTGTATTAATGATTTAATACAGAGCTCAATATTTATAGTTAAATAAATTCTACTGCTTGATAAGTTTAATAGATTGTGAAGTGTTTTTATTTTTAATAGTTACAATGTAAATACCATTTTTTAAGTCTGCTATATTTACAGGCTTAAGTTTTGTCAAATTGGTCTTTTTAAGAACCAATTTACCACTCAAATCAAGAATATTCAAATGACTAATATCGCGATTAAACGTAATTAGGTCTGATGATGGATTAGGATACATTTTTATTGCATTTTTTAATTCATTAAATGAAGCACCTAATGTAGCATTTTGATTTCCAAATATTCTAAATGTTCCAGGTTGGAGAGTAATCGATGATGTTGTCCCCGGAATGGTTGTTTCTCCTGATGGATCCATAAGATCATACCATGTGCCAGTACTTGTGAAAAACGGATTTACTGTTTGGGCACTGAGTTCGAAGTTTGCAATAACAATAACGTTTTTTAAGTCGTTAGCTCCTAAAGTATTATTCCATACCGCAATCCTGGGTAATAAAGGATCAGTTTGGTTGATGTCATAATCACCTTTAAAAACTTCATAATTTGTTTTTAGTTCAATTAAGCGACTCCAGTTATTATATATTTCGACCCTATTACTATTTTCAAGCCAATTCTCACTCCATTGGGGTTGCGGTTTGGTATCTAATTTACAATCACCTACAGTACCATTATTACAAGTGAATAACGATTGATTCATTCCTAGTTCACTAAAATGCCATATCATTTTTGGGCCTGGAACTGAAAATAGAACTGCACCAATAGCATTCATACGTTCCAATGATGTGTTTAGGTCTTTAGTATCGTAACCATTAGAAGCATTTCCATTTATAGAGTTATTATATAATAGACGTTCCTCGTCATGACTTTCAGCATACCCTAAAAGGCGCATGCCTTGAAATAGAGACCTACTTTTATGGCCAATCCAAGAGATACTAGAGTTTTGACTCCATCCCATAGATAATTGGTTGTATTGTTGAGTAGTCTTACCCCACATCATGACGCCTTTACCTTCATTAAGTCTGTAATTTGCCCATTCTTTTTCTTCGTTTTCAGCACCTAGATGTTCAAAAATTACATAATGGGAATCATCCAAACTCCAGGAGTAGTCGGCATAGCTTTTTAAAATGTCAACACGGTCTTGTTGGTAACTGTTAGTGCACCCCTCGTTGTTTTCACAATTCTGAGTAAATCCTTTGGTTAAATCCCATCTGAAACCATCTATTTTAAATTCTTCAATCCAATGCTTAACCACTCTTTGCGTGTAATATTGGGTTTTAGAGCTACTATGATTAAAATCACTACCTACACTGTAACTGTGTTTTGCAATTTCATTTAGATAAGGGTTTTCAGAACTGGGTTCTCCCCATCCATTTTTATCGGTGTCATCCATCCACATTCTCACTAACGGATTTCTTCCAAAAGCATGATTTAAAGCTAAATCTAATATCACTGCGATACCATTTTGGTGACACAGATCAACTAACTCCTTGAATTTATCCTCAGTGCCATAATACTTGTCAAGCGCCATATGGTAAGCTGTATTGTAACCCCAGCTTTCGTTGCCTTCGTATTCCATTATTGGCATTAATTGAATGGCATTAATATTGAGTTCTTTGAAATAATCTATACGATCTATAACCGATTGATAATTGCGGTCAGCATCAAAATCTCTAATTAGTAACTCATAAATAACTAGGTCCTCTTTGTCGGGCTTCTGAAAATTAGTAACCTGCCAATTATATGGGGTTTTACCAGTTTGTATTACAGAAACTTCACGTTCTTGTCCCTCTGGAAAATCAGGTATGTTAGGATATGATGTTTCAGGTATATAAGAATCGTCATATGGTGAAAGTACCAAAGTAGAGTAGGGGTCAGCAGTTTTTACTAATTTAGGAGACCCTGTAACTGCAGTATTGGCAGCTACCCAATATTGAAAAGTCTCTATTTGCCCCGAAGTCAATCCCGATAATTCTATCCAAAATTTATCAGAGTTTGGATCTTTGGTCATTGCATAATTATTGTCAGGTTTCCAATCGTTGAAACTTCCTGCCACATAGATATAATCTTTGTTTTTAGCATCTAATACTAAAGTAACTTTTGTAGGATCACCACTGTGATAGTTAATACCATCTTCCATACCGCTAGGAATAGCAGATGGTGTTTTATTTGGATTTGCTATGATGGTGAAAAACTTGGATATTGAATTTTCGCCTTGAGTGACTCTGAGTTCACAAAATTTATTTTCAGTAATACCTGAATAAAAATAATTATAAAAGTTAGTGTCGTTGCTAGTATTTACGGTTACCCCATTAGCTATTAGAGAATAATCTGCATTGCCATTGGTGTTTTGTGCCATAATTTGTGTAGCACTACTAGATAAAACCACATAATCTAATTGATTATCTGGGACTATTGTGTTTAGTTGAAATGCCCCAACATTGAGAATAAAATCACTACAACCATCAGCCTTTAGTTCTTTGGAGCCATCGGCACTTCTAAATACCATACCCATTTTAGTAGCACTTGAGGCTTGCGTATTAGTAAGACTAAAATAGTTTTTTGGTATAAACGTTATTGAAAATGTACCGTCCCCGTTGTTGGTCATTTCACCAACACCGTCGTCTTGTCCCCAGTTTCCTATAACTTCAAATCCCCATGCACTAGAGTCATCTCCAATTCCAGTATGAATATAAACTTTAGACACGCCGTTTAGTCCGTTACAATCTGTATCGGTACTGTTTGTGTCTAATGTTATAGTAACGCTCTGGTCTACTTCTATAGGAGAAGGGTTTGTAGTGACTTGAGCAAAAAATGTGTAGTTAGTGAGTAGTAGTAAAAAAACATAAATTTTATTCATGGTAAAAAATTAAAAAAAGGGTTACAAAATATTTTGTAACCCTTTAAAATTAATGAAAACAAATTACTCTAATGTGATTGTTTTATTGATCATATCAATACTAATAAAATAACCACCAGTAGTTCCAATAAATTTGAAATTGGAATCACCATCTCCTGCATTTTCAAAATTAGAATCAATGGTAAAGCCAGCATCTTCAAAATATGGATAGTTTAATCCAGAGCCCCAATCTGTAGCAGTTGTGAAGAATCTAAAGTTAGCATCTCCGTCAGCATCCAGATTTAAGAATCCTTGATAAACATTATCTCCTTCACACATAAGTTGAACTGGAGTTGCCCAGTCCCATCCGGCATCTGGTAAACCAGCACCTACGGCCCATAATTGGTCATAGTCACAATTACCTAACGACGAAGGATCTGATAGTGTGATGGTTTTATTAATCATATCTACAGTTAAGTTGTAGAACCCAGAAGTTCCAAGGAATTTGAAATTAGAATCACCATCTCCTGCATTTTCAAAATTAGAATCAATAGTGAATCCAGCATCTTCAAAATAAGGATAATTTAATCCTGAACCCCAATCTGTTGCAGTAGTAAAGAATCTAAAGTTTGCATCACCACTAGCATCTAAATGGATATTTCCTGAGTATACATTAGTTCCATTACATATAACAGTTGAAGGCGAAGCCCAATCCCATCCAGTAAATGGAAGACCTGCTCCAACAAGGAATAATTGATCGTTATCACATATTGCACTATTAGAGCTTTCTTCTGGTAAGTGTAAAGTCAAAGCTTGAGAAGCAGAGTATGATGGTACACCACCGTCTCCTGCATAGGCCTTGATTCTAAAATGTACTTCACCAGTATCTGGGTTGTCTGTAGATGGATCGTTATCAAGACCCGCTTCGTTTGCAAATCCTAACATATCTCCTATAGTAATTGCAATTTCATTACCACTAGTAGTTCCTATTGTAGCGCCATCGGTATCAAAGTTTCCTGAAATGGATTTTTCTAAATCATAAGATAAGTTAGTAGGAACGCCTACATCAATTGAGTTCCATGTAAAGCGTTCTCCAATATTTCCAGAAGCCGCAGGGGTTAAAACGTATTCTGTTAAAAAAGTGTTTGTGAAAGCAATAGAGTCGTCTGCACTTGCTTTAAAGACCACATCATCGTCCATTTCACAGGCGTTAAAGCTTAACAAAGCTATTAACATCAGGTATAAAAATTTAATATGTTTCATTGTTATAAGTTTTTGTTAGTTGTATCCTTCGTTTTGTTTAAGATTGGTATTTACACCAAGATCAGAAGAGGGTATAGGCATTAAATCCCTATATGCTTCTGTAGTTTTTCCCTGAGGTACATTACCTTTCCAAGGCCAAATACCTTGATCTGAGAATTGACCAAAGCGAATCAAATCAGTTCTTCGGTGCGCTTCCCAATACAATTCTCTAGCTCGCTCATCTAAGATGAAATCTAGATCTACATCACCACCAGAAATATTACCTACAGTGCTACTGTAAGCTCTCTCTCTTAGTGTATTGATGTAATTTACGGCATCTCCAAGGCTTCCACCGCCACCTCTAAGTACCGCTTCAGCATACATTAGGTATACGTCAGATAAACGGAACATAGGGAAATCAGTATCCACAAAGTTGCCTTCAGTATCACTACCAGGATTACCCATTGAATCTAAATTTTTGAATTTGGTAATCGCATAGCCTTGGCTAAACGGAGAAATATCTTCAATTTCTAGTGATTGTCCATCAGTATAGAACATGGCTCTTGAATCTGCAGATAATTCAACTTTGTTTATGGTGTAAGAATTATCATTTAAATTCATAGTGATATGATAACCCGCATCTTCAGCTATGGAAATGTTATCACCTCCAGCTACAAGATTACCACCTGAACCACCATAATTTTGACCCCAGTCTTCATTAAATCTAAACTTAATGTCACCTGCAGTTAAATTTGCGTACAATTCGTAAACGTCAGTGTCCGTTTCATACATTTCCATATCTGGACCATCCCATCCATTTGCTGTAGAACTTCCAACAAGTCCCCAATCTGAGAGATTGGCTTTACTAATTGTATACTCAAAAGTGTTTAGATTTAGAGTAACATAATATTGTCCGGCCTCAGCAACAGCTATATTAGCACCACCAGATTCAAGTGAGCCGTCAGCGCCATCGTCACCATAATTTTGACCCCAATCTTCATTGAACCTAAACTTAAATTCACCAGCAGTGAGTTCAGCATACAATGCAAATTCATTGGTAGCTAACTCATACATTTCCATATCTGGACCATCCCAACCGTTTGCTGTTGAGCTTCCAACTAGTCCCCATTGCGTCATGTTGTTTCCTAAAGTGGCATTATTGTCTTCTACAGATTTTACTAAGGTCATATTTTCTGCGTCTGCATCAAATGATGGAGGTGTTATAAAATCTGGGAATTTATTCACTAAAGCCGAAGTTGTTCTAAGGCCACCCCATCCACCATTGATACCCGCAGAAGCTGGATCCATAGAGCCTCCTAACGAAGCGTGAATAATAAATGAAACCGCACCGTAAGATTGGGTGTTTAACCCATCACATGGCACCGTAAAAATAAATTCACTTTGACCTCCATTCATATCATTATCAGCCAGGAATAAATGCTCATAAGTGTTGCTTCCAGAGATGGTATAACCCGCATTGATAATTTTGTTGGTGTATTCCACTACTTTATCATAATTCGCACTTTCAGTGTAAACTTCAGAATTTAGATACAATTTAGCCAGTAGTGTCCAAACTGCAGCCTGATCTGCACGACCATACTCATTTTGTCTTGCACCTACTATAGTGCTTTCTACAGCTAGGAGTTCGTTCTCAATATATGTATATAAATCAGCTCTTGAAATTTGTTCTGGTAAGAACGCACCAACTGCATCATTTTCTGTAACAAAAGGCACATTACCAAATAAATCCAATGCATGCCAATAACTTAAAGCTCTTAAGAATCGCGCCTCAGCTCGGTATGATGCCACATCACTTTTCGTTTCAGCATCTACACTTCGCAAGGTTAATTTCTCATCTGTAGTTTGTCTTAAAAACTCATTGGTTTGTGCAATTTGGTAGAAAATTCTACTATACATGGTTCTTATAAATTCATTACCTGAGGTCCAAACTTGACCGTGTAAATCTTTTATAGTTCCATCATTCCAACCCACAACCGCTTCATCGGTGGTAAGTTCTTGCATTTTCCAATACAGTCTCAAGTAATTTGAGAATCCTTCGTCTAAACCTGCTAAATCAGGCAAGCCAGCGGGTCCTATTTGGCCACTTAAAGAAAATCCACCATACAATTTTCCTAAAAATGCTTTGTATGAAGAGGCATCTTCGAATGCAGCATCTCCAACAAGTCTTGCATCTTCAGGTTGAAGTTCTAAATCTTGTTCACAAGATTGAAATGTAAAAATCATTATGAGCACTAGGAATAGGCTTCGTATGATTTGTGTTGTAGTTATATTAATTGTTTTCATAGCGCTTAAAATGTAAAGTTTAATCCTACTACATAAGTTCTTGGTCTTGGATAAAAGTTATTATCGATACCATTTGAGATTTCAGGGTCTAAACCGTCATAATCAGTAATGATTAATAAGTTTGTTCCTGTAATACTTGCTCTTACATCTACTTTACTACCTTCAAAAGTATAGCCTAGTGAGACGTTATCTAATTTCACAAAGTCTGCACGTTGTATATAATAGTCTGAAAAATATTGTGCGTCATTAAAGTTAGACTCCAACAAATTAACAGAATTGTTTAGGTAGTAGTTTCCTGCTGTATTGATAATCCCTTCTTGAAAAGAACCACTATCCACATTGTTGTACATGTAGTTTCCAAAGCTGCCTCTGAAGGTAAAGCTAAAGTCTAAATTTTTATAGGTCAATAAACTGGTAAACCCAGCAAAAGCATCAGGTGTTGCTTTTTTATAGGCTTGCTTATCGGCTTCTGTAATTTGGTTGTCACCATTGATATCTACATACGCCCCTTCAATAGGTTGCCCAGCATCATCATAAACTTGTCTAAACACAAAGAATGTAGAAGGGTCGTAGCCTTCTTTCCAAAGTTGAATGGTATTTCCTACACCTCCGGCGATTCCACCTTGAGGAATAAAAAAGTCAGGATCTTCACCTAGAGAAAGTTTAGTAATTTCTCGTTGCTCAAAAGTTACATTAGCACTAACATTCCATGTTAGGTCTCCTTTGTCTATGATATCTGCACTAAGCCCAACTTCTATACCTTTACTATCCATACTACCTACATTTGTAGTCAATAAATCAGAAAGGTTAGAACCTGCAGGTGTAGGAACAGTAGCTAATAAATCATCAGTTTCCCTTTGATACAAATCAATAGAACCTGTTAGACGATTATTAAATAATCCAAAATCTAAGGCCACATTCATTTGTGTAGTTTCTTCCCATTTTAAATCAGCATCATATTCTTCAGGACGCAGGGTATTAATAAAAGTACTTCCAAATTGCACCAATGCACCAGCTTGTCCTGGAGTATATATACCTAAATAACCATAGTTAGGTCCAATTTCTTGTTGACCAGTGACACCCCAACCAGCTCTTAATTTTAAATTAGAGAAAAAGGAGTTGTCCATGAAATCTTCATTACTTATTTTCCAACCTACAGAGGCTCCAGGAAATGCTCCCCAACGGTTTTGATCTGAAAATCTAGAAGATCCGTCACGTCTGTAACTAAGAGATACTAAATATTTATCAGCAATATCAAAACTAGCTCTGGCAAAATATGATTCTAGTGCATTATTTTCAATATTCATAGGTCGCTCTATCATTACCCCAGCATCAGTTTCAGATCGGTTTGATTCAAGATAAAAATCTTGGAATGAGTGTCCCGCCGTAACATCAACAACTGTATTAATTGATTCAACATCTTTTTTGTAGTTAAAGAAAAAATCCATTAATAAATTTCTGTTCATGCCACTATACTCGTTACGGTAAGCGAAATTGGTATCTAAACGTGGATCTTTAGTAACGGTTTGAAGACCCTCTAATTCAGAATAATCAACACCAGCATTTAAATTAAATTTTAGTCCTTCCAAGAAAGGTAATTTGTAATCAATATTAAAATTAGAGATAACACGTCTATTATCTGCATTATTAATATCATTATTTAATAACCAAACTGGATTTTGAGGCGATAACGCTTCTCCTATATAATGGAAATAACTACCATCCTCGTTGTATACTGGGTGTGTTGGATCAAAGCTTTTAGCGTTCCCTATAGCACCGTTATTAGCATATTTATTTTCATCTTTAATGGCTTTAGCAGTTAAGGTTAATTTTAAATTATTATCCAATAAACGCTGTACATAATTGGCATTAACCGCATTACGCTCGTAATGATCTCCTATCAATACTCCATTTTGTGAAGTCAAGTTATAATTTACTCTAAAGTTAGAATTTTTAAATCCTTTAGAAACGGTTACATTTTGAATCATGCCTAAAGCAGTTTGGTAGATGGCATCTTGCCAATCTGTACTTGAAGTACCACTTATAGAAGGATCTGATCCTGTATCGTTAATAATTTTAGAAAATTGATTGGCGTCTAAAAGGTCTAACTTGTTAAACACTTTACCTTGACTGGCCTTGGCATCATACTCCACCTTAAAGGGTTGGTTGGCGCTACCTTTCTTAGTAGTAATTAAAATTACCCCGTTAGAAGCTCTCGACCCGTAAATAGCTGTTGCAGAGGCGTCTTTAAGCACTACAAAATCAAGAATTTCATTAGGGTTAATGGCATTAAGTTGGTTTCTTACACCTTGAACACCTCTTTGATCCAACGGTAGTCCATCAACGACTATCAAAGGAGAATTATTCCCTGATAATGAAGCACCACCACGAATTCTGATTTCAGAACCACCCCCTGGCGCACCACTTCCTGAAGTAATTCTTACCCCAGCAGTTTTACCGGCAAGTAATTGTTCGGGAGCCACTATAGCTCCTTGGTTAAATTCTTCAGAGGATACTTTACTTACAGCACCTGTGGCGTTTTGTTGTGTGGTTTCACCATAACCTATAAGTACTACCTCATCTAATAGATCGGCATCTTCTTGTAAGGTCATGTCTAATTGTTGTTGTCCGGCATAGACAACCTCACGTGATGTGTAGCCTACAAAAGAAAAAACCAGAGTTTGTCCGTTAGTAACATTAATGGTATAGTTACCATCAAAATCACTGGATGTTCCCTGGGATGTGTCTTTTATAATGACATTCACACCTCCAAGAGGCATGCCGGTTAATCCATCAGTAATTGTTCCACTTACTTTGGTTTGTGCCCATGTTAAGGCAGGTATTAAAAATAAGAGAAACAATACTTGTTTTAGAATTGTTTTCATACGAAATAGTTAGTTTTTTTAAATTAAAAAAATGCTATATTTTCACTTCTCAATATAAAGCTATGGCATTGGTATTGTGTAAAAAAATAAATTCAACTAAATAAATTTGCGTAAACGTTTGCGTGTTGATAACTTTTAGTTTTTGCGCATTTATCAATTTAAATTAATACAATTATGATATATTCAAAAACTATATTTGAATTTTATCAAATTTGCAAAAGCTAATTACATAATGAAACGACAGGTTACTTTAAAACAAATAGCGAAAGAGTTAGGAGTTTCTATTCCTACAGTATCAAAAGCGTTAAGAGATAGTAAAGAAATTAGTGAGGAAACGAAGCAAAAAGTAAAAGCCTTTGCAAAATTATTTAATTACCGTCCTAATAATATTGCACTTAGTCTCAAAAACAGGCGAACCAAAACTATAGGATTGATTATTCCAGAGATTGTCCATTATTTCTTTTCCAAAGTTATTAGAGGTGTAGAAATTGTTGCGAATACTAAAGGCTATAACGTGGTTGTTGGATTGTCGAGCGAATCGTTTGATAAAGAAGTGATTAACATGGAGATGTTAGCCAATGGTAGTATAGATGGGTTTATATTATCCTTATCAAAAGAAACCATGCTAAATCAGGATTACCACCATTTTATTGAGGCTATTAATCAAGGCATGCCTGTGGTTATGTTTGATCGTGTAGTTAATGATATTGAATGTGATAAAGTCGTTATAGATGACTTGGAAGGGTCTAAACGTGCAGTTCAAAAGTTAATTAAAAACGGAGCCAAAAAGGTTGTAGCAATTACTACTAAGGATTATGTAAGCGTTGGTAGATTAAGAACGCAAGGCTATATTGAAGCTATGGAAGAACACAATATGCCTCTTGAAAGTAATTTAATTTTAAAGCTTGATGATACTATAGATTACGATGGCCATTTAGATTTGTTAGAAAAAGAAATAGGACAGTTATATAAATCCAATAAAGGCATCGATGGTGTGTTTGCAGTCAACGAGTTATACGCTGTAACCGCTATGAATGTTGCAAGGAAAATGGGTAAATCAATTCCCGATGACATTCAAATTATTGGATTTACAGATGGAGTTTTATCGCGTCACGCTTCACCTAGTTTAACAACAATTAATCAAAAAGCTGAAGACATGGGAAAAACAGCAGCAAGATTACTTATTGAGCGCTTAGAAAATGAAACCGATGAAGAAGCCTACAAAACCGTTGTACTTCAAACACAAATTATCGAAAGAGATTCCACAATTAACTAAGGATTTGTATTTGTAAAAAAAACTTTTATATATTTGAGGCATCAGAACTTATATTTTCACTTCTCACCATAAGTTTTGATAAACATACGTTTATCAAATAGTATTAATAAATTATTTACTATTTAATGAAGAAACGTACCTTAAGTTTCCTTGAAATCTGGAACATGAGTTTTGGTTTTCTAGGAATTCAATTTGGTTTTGCTTTACAAGGAGGCTTTATGTCTCGGATATTTCAAACACTTGGCGCTGACAAAGAATCTATTCCATTGTTATGGATTGCTGCACCTTTAACAGGACTTATAGTTCAACCAATCATTGGTTATTTAAGTGACCGTACATGGTCTCCAAGGTGGGGTAGACGGCGTCCTTATTTTTTAATTGGGGCCATATTAAGTTCCCTTGCATTGTTTTTGGTGCCACATTCTCCAGTACTTTGGATTGCTGCTGGATTTTTGTGGATTTTGGACGCCTCGATAAATGTATCAATGGAGCCTTTCCGCGCCTTGGTAGCAGATAAATTACCTGAAAATCAGAGATCCTATGGGTTTGTAGTTCAGACTTTAATTATAGGTATTGGTACATGGATTGCTAGTAATTTACCTTGGTTTGTTTCAGAATTAGGCGTTTCAGATGCTGCGCCTCAAGGCGTAATACCTGCGTCGGTGAAACTCGCTTTTGCAATTGGTGCAGGGGTGTTTTTAATAACCATATTGTATACGGTATTTACCACTTCTGAATATCCGCCAGAGGATATGGAAGCTTTTAAGACATTAAAACAGCAAAAGTCAAGTTTTATTAAAGACATTATCAACCACATTGGTGATATGCCTAAAACAATGAAACGCCTTGGTGTGATTCAATTTTTTTCATGGTTTGCTTTTTTTACCATGTGGAGTATGGCTAATCCAGCTCTAACAGAACATGTTTTTAATGCACCTGTGCCAGAGGAACATCAGTATGATTTTAATAATACTGAAGATGTTGCTGCTTTTGAAGTTAAAAACGAAGCATTTCAAAAAGCTTCTAATAAAGTTGGTTCTGCAATGGGGGTATACGGATTATCATCAATGGTATTTGCATTGTTACTAACGTTTTATACTTCAAAGAAAAAAATCAACAGGAAATTTGTGCACATGTGGGCCCTTTTAATGGGGGGTATTGGATTTGTGATGATGTATTACATCACAGATGCAGCCTATCTTAAATGGTGTTTTTTGCTTATTGGTATTTCATGGGGAAGTATATTATCTATGCCGTATGCCATGCTTTCAAGTGCTGTTGATCCCAACGAAATGGGCGTGATGATGGGATTATTTAACATGTTTATTGTAATTCCACAAATAGTTGCTGCTTTGGGAGCCATAAATTGGTTAAGTAATCTGTTTGGAGGCCAATCTATAAATGCCATGCTGTTAGCAGGTGTTTCTTTATTAATAGCTGCTGCGAGTAATTTTTTAATTACAGACAGACAAGCAATTTCAGATTAAACAAATTAATTAAAATGAACAAAAACGGATTTATATTCGATTTGGATGGGGTGATTGTCGATACGGCAAAATACCATTTTAAAGCATGGAAGTCTTTGGCAGATGAATTAGGAATTCATTTTGATGAAACTTTAAATGAGGAATTAAAAGGAGTGAGTCGTGTAGACTCATTACATAAAATTTTGAACTGGGGGGGACTCACTATATCAGAAGATGAGTTTAACGCTTTTCTTGTATCTAAAAATGAAGATTATCTGAAATATATAGATAATATGAATGCTGATGAAATTCTACCAGATGTATGTCGTGTGTTAGATTACTTGAAATCAAAAGGATGTGCCATTGCCTTGGGTTCTGCCAGTAAAAATGCGGTAAAGATACTTACCAAGGTAGGGTTATTGCATTATTTCGATGCTATAGTTGATGGTAATAGTGTATCAAAAGCCAAACCCAATCCAGAAGTTTTTTTAAAAGCCGCTGATTTATTGGGAGTTTATCCAAAACAATGTGTGGTTTTCGAAGATGCTATAGCAGGAATTGAGGCTGCTAATGTTGCTGAGATGTATGCTATAGGGGTAGGTGATTCCCAAATATTAAAAAATGCAGATGTTGTATTTAATGATTTTACCAAACTCACCGTTGGTTTCTTAAACAACCTAATAAACTAAAGAAAATGAATCAAAATTATATAAAACCTCAGCCTTGGTCAATTGTTGAAGAAGGATTTGATCCTGCAAGAGTGAAATCCTCAGAAAGTTTATTTAGTCTCGGAAATGGGACTATGGGACAGCGGGCAAACTTTGAAGAATCCTACTCAGGGAGTACATTTCAAGGCAGCTATATTGCTGGGGTATATTATCCTGATAAAACTAAAGTTGGCTGGTGGAAAAATGGTTATCCAGAATACTTTGCTAAAGTACTGAATGCACCAAATTGGATAGGAATTAATGTGAAAGTAAATGAAGAAGTTTTAGATCTTAATACTTGTGAGGAGATTACCGGTTTTAAAAGGGAACTAAATATGCAAGAGGGATGGTTATCTCGATCTTTTGAAGCAAAACTTAAAAATGGAATAACCATCGCTGTTCAAGTTAAACGGTTTTTAAGTTTATCTCACGATGAGGTTGGAGCCATATCATTCGCAGTTACACCAATGAATCAATCAGCTCGTATTACGTTTTCCCCTTACTTAGATGGCGGTATTGTAAACGAAGACTCCAATTGGGATGACATGTTTTGGGATATTTCTTCTGTTCAGGAAATTGAGGGGAAAGCCTTTATTAATGCGCGAACAATGAAAACAGATTTTCATACGTGTACCTTTATGGCTAATCAATGTTTTTTAGACGGTAACCCATTAGCGTTAACATATAATTCTAAAAAAACAGAAAAAGACATTGTATTTGATTATCAACATCATGTAGAGAAAATGCAAACGTATACCATTCATAAATTTGGAGGTTATACTGTTGATAGATATCATGATAAAAACGATTTGGTTACTGCTGCTGACCAAGTTTTGAGTAAAGTTCTAACACTGGGTTATGACGCATTGTTAAATCAACAAATTAAAGATTGGAAATCCATTTGGGACATGTCTGATATTACCATAGATGGAGATGTTGAAGCCCAACAGGGTATAAGATTTAATATCTTTCAGTTAAATCAAACATATTTAGGAAGAGATACTTCACTTAATATCGGTCCTAAAGGTTTTACAGGTGAAAAATATGGTGGAAGTACCTACTGGGACACAGAGGCCTATTGTTTGCCCTTTTACATGTCTACTAAAAATAAAGAAGTAGCCAAAGCCTTACTGGAATATCGTTACCAACAATTAGATAAAGCTATTGAAAATGCAGAAAAATTAGGATTTTCAGGGGGTGCAGCCTTATACCCTATGGTAACTATGAACGGTGAGGAATGTCATAATGAATGGGAAATTACATTCGAAGAAATTCACAGAAATGGCGCTATTGCTTTTGCAATATTCAATTACCACCGATATACTGGAGATTACAGCTATACTTTAGATCACGGTATTGAGGTACTATTTGCAATTGCCAGATTTTGGCAGCAACGCGCTTCATTCTCTAAATACCACTCTAAATATGTAATTCTCGGTGTTACTGGACCCAACGAATACGAAAACAACGTCAATAATAATTTTTATACCAATTATATTGCTAAATGGTGTATTGAATATGCATTAGAACAGCTTAACGTCATACAGTCAGATTACCCAAGTAATTATGCAACGATAATTGAAAAACTTAATACTTCTGATGAGGAACTCAATGCAATGAAAGCAGTTGCCTCAGGAATGTATTTTCCATATTCAGAAGAATATGGGGTTTATTTACAACAAGATGGATTTTTAGATAAAGAACTAGAACCAGTTGATAATTTGTCCAGTACACAAAGACCTATCAATCAATTTTGGTCTTGGGATCGTATTTTGAGATCAGTCTATATCAAACAGGCAGATGTTCTTCAAGGATTTTATTTTTTCGAAGATCATTTCTCCAATGAAGAACTGGCTAAACATTTCGATTTTTATGAGCCTTTTACTGTTCATGAAAGCTCATTATCCCCATGTGTTCACAGTATTCAAGCTGCAAAGTTAAACAGAATGGATCAGGCTTATGCATTTTACTTAAGAACTTCACGATTGGATTTGGATGATTACAACAAAGAAGTTGAAGAAGGACTTCATATTACTTCAATGGCCGGAACTTGGATGAGTATAGTTGAAGGATTTGGAGGAATGCGTATTGTAGATAATCAATTACACTTTAATACACGTATTCCAGATAATTGGAAGTCTTATACTTTTAAAGTCAATTTTAGAGATCAAATTGTTAAAGTAACCGTTTCTCACAAGGGAGCTGATTTTGAACTCACAGGTACTTCATCAATAACACTATTTAACCAAGGGGAATTATTCAATTTAGAACCCAAATCAAATGTTTATGCGTAAAGAATCTATTATTTTTTGGAGCTTATTTAGTTTAATGTTTTTTTGGGGTTGTAATTCAGTTACATCAGATCCAAATACTATTGATAATACGCCAGTATTAGAAGTAGATCGATTAGAACCTCCATGCTGGTGGGTTGGAATGGAGCAAACAGAATTACAATTACTTGTCAAGTCGGATAGTATAATTAAATATTCGCCATCTATCAATCATAAGGGTATAGAGTTAGTTGACTTTCATAAAGGAGAAAGCCCAAATTATCTCTTTCTAAATATTAAAATAAATACTTCAATATCAGGACGCTTTGATGTCATGCTTACTAATAATGAAGCGCAATTTAAATTATCATATGAATTAAAATTTCGTGAGCAATCTCAGCAATATTATAAAGGTTTTGATAGTTCAGATGCCATTTATCTCATTACTCCAGACCGCTTTGCTAACGGCGATGCTTCCAATGATATTATTGATACGCTCAAAGAAACTGATTTAGATCGTTCTAAAACGTATAGTAGACATGGAGGTGATATAAAAGGAATTATTAACCATTTAGACTATATAAAAGCAATGGGTTTTACCGCAATCTGGTCAAGCCCACTACTAACCAACGACATGTATCGCTGGTCATATCATGGCTATGCAATGACAGATTTTTATGAAGTAGATCCTCGATTTGGTTCTCTAGATGACTATAAAACATTGTCTAGAGAAGCCAGATCCAGAGGAATTAAACTTATTATGGATCAAGTGGCTAATCATTGTGGACTTGAGCATTGGTGGATGAAAGATTTACCGTTTCAAGATTGGGTCAACTATCAAAAAGAATTCGTAGCTGGAGATGCTACCATATATTCCAGTCATCAGCGCACAACAAATCAAGATTTATATGCTACAGAGGCAGATAAGAAGCTTATGTCAGATGGTTGGTTCGTTGACACCATGCCCGATTTAAACCAACGTAATCCCTTTATGGCTAAATACCTCATTCAAAATAGTATTTGGTGGATTGAATCTCTTGGTCTTTCAGGTATTAGACAGGATACTTATCCGTATCCGGACAAACATTTCATGGCGGATTGGGCCAAAGCAATTATGACAGAGTATCCTGATTTTACGATTGTTGGGGAAGAATGGAGTTACAACCCCAATTTAATTGCGTATTGGCAGCAGGGGAACAATAATCAAGACGATTATGAATCTCATTTAAAGTCAACAATGGATTTTGCTATGCAAGAAAAAATTGTCCAAGGGATTAAAGAAGAAGAAAATTGGGGTACAGGATTAACTAAATTATATACGGGTTTAGCCAATGATTTTATTTACCCCTCACCTAAAGATATCATGTTGTTTTTAGATAATCACGATATGAGTAGGGTCTACACCCAATTTGATGGAGATCTGGTAAATACCAAAATGGCTCTAGGATACATGCTAGCATTACCTAGAATACCACAAATTTATTATGGTACAGAAATTATAATGGATGATTTTGAGCTTCCTGGTGATCATGGTTTGATTCGCTCAGATTTCCCTGGAGGATGGGAAGGTGACGATGTCAATGCAGTTTCCGGAGTGGGGCTTACAGCGCGTCAAACAGAGATGCAAAACTACCTTAAACAGTTACTAAATTACAGAAAGTATAGCAAAGCGATACATCAAGGTTTAACGAAACACTTTGCTCCCAAAGATAAAGTTTATGTTTTGTTTAGAACTTTTGAAGACGAGGTATTAGTTGTTATTGTAAACAAAAATAAGAACTCTTATAAACTAGATCTTTCAAGGTTTAGTGAAATGCAACTTGAAGGGAAAATGTATCAAGATATTCAGTCAGGAGAAACTAATTCATGGGTTGAAACCCTTACTTTAGAGCATCCAGGTACGTATTGGCTATCATTCAAAAAATAATGCATAGAATAATCTACATATTGTTTTTTTTGAGTAGTCTACTAAATGCTCAAAATATTGAAGAATCTGTTGCTACTTATGATTTATCTGGTGGTGAAATTATTCAAATTAAAGCGTTTCCTTCAGTTTATATTTCTAATCGTAATGTGAATGTATGGTTGCCTGATAACTACAATGAGAATCAGTTGTATAAAGTGATTTATATGCATGACGGTCAAATGCTTTTCGATGCCAAAACAACCTGGAATGGTCAAGAGTGGGGTGTAGATGAATGGGCTACTCAATTACAAATTAATCAAGAAACGCCACCGTTTATAGTAGTTGGTATTCATAACCATCCCAAGTTACGTTGGTATGAGTATTTTCCAGAACAAGCCTTTTCGATTTCAGATGAAAATCAGCAACAAACAATAAATAAGTTATTAGACTCTAATAAATATATTGATTCTCTTTTAGCAGATAACTATTTAAAATTTATAATTGAGGAGTTGAAGCCTTACATTGATAATCGTTTTAATGTTTCAACTGCTGCCAAAGACACTTTTGTAATGGGGTCTAGTATGGGAGGGCTCATTTCTTTATATGCAGTATGTAGGTACCCTCAAATATTTGGTGGTGCTGCATGTCTTTCCACTCATTGGCCCGGCGCTCACATTTATGATAGTAATCTTTTATCAGATTTACTATTACATTATTTTAAAGTTAATATTCCAAAATCAGGATTTCATAAATTTTATTTTGATTATGGAAATCAATCATTGGATAAATATTATCCAAAATATGCACCTTTAGTTGATCAAATAATGTATGATAAAGGTTACAGCAGCTCCAATTATAAACAACTATTTTTTGAGGGGGCAAATCATTCAGAGGATGCTTGGCGTTCTCGATTAAATCAACCTGTAAATTTTTTACTAAACCCATGAAAAATAGTTTAAGCTTAATATGGTGTTTATTCACGTGTTGTTTTGTTTTTGCTGAGCAATCTGTAGACCGCAATTTTTTAAAGGCACAATTCAAGGATAATATTCTTAGAGTTTCTGTTACTGATGGCACTTATAGATTTACTGTTTTTTCTGATGAAATTATTGAGACTTCTTTTTTACCTCATGGAGAGAATTATACAAGTCAATCTCATGCACTAAACAATCCTATACCTCAAAATGTCACTTATTCTGAAGATAAAGCATCCATTTCGTTGTCAACTACCGGTATAGTTTTAGTAATTAATAAAGCGCCTTTTAAGATCAGTTACAATTTCAGAAAAGAATTCCTTATTGAGGAGAGTATTGGCTACTCAAAAGATGAAACACATGAAAAACTACATTTTACAATCTCTGATGATGAGGTTTTATATGGAGGAGGTGCAAGAGCTTTGGGGATGAATCGTAGGGGGTATAAACTGGAATTATACAACAAAGCGCATTATGGATATGAAACACACTCAGAATTGATGAACTTTACTATGCCCGTGGTAATGTCATCAAAAAAGTATGCACTTCATTTTGACAATACAGCAATTGGTTATTTAGACCTAGACAGTAATAAAGATAATTCAATTACCTATGCCACAGTAAGTGGAAGAAAAACCTATCAGGTCATTGCTGCTGATTCTTGGGAGGAATTAACAGAAGCCTATACAGGTTTGACAGGAAGACAACCTATACCGCCCAGATGGGCTTTAGGAAATTTTGCCAGCCGTTTCGGTTACCATTCTCAAAAAGAAGTAGAACAACTTGTAAAAGACTATGAGACCAATGTAATTCCTTTAGATGCTGTTATTCTGGATTTGTATTGGTTTGGAAAAACCATAACAGGGACTATGGGTAATTTGGAGGTTGATCGTGATTCTTTTCCAGATTTTGAGAAAATGGTGGCTGATTTAAATCAAAAAGGCATAAAAACCATCACTATAACAGAACCTTTTATTTTAAAAACATCAGGTAAGTGGGACGAGGCTGTAAAAAATGATGTTTTAGCAAAAACCAAAACCGGAGAACCTTATACTTATGATTTTTATTTTGGCCATACAGGGTTAATTGATATCTATAGTGGATCTGGTCGCGATTGGTTTTGGTCTATTTACAAAAGACTTCATGATAAAGGTATTATGGGTGTTTGGGGAGATTTAGGAGAGCCCGAAGTTCACCCAGATGATTTAGTTCATGCTAAAGGTAGTGCTCAAGCTTTACATAATATTTATGGACATGATTGGGCGCGAATGATTTATGAAGGCTACAAAAAAGATTACCCCAATGAGCGCCCATTTATTTTAATGCGTGCAGGCTATTCTGGATCACAGCGATTTGGTATGATTCCTTGGTCTGGCGATGTCAATAGAACCTGGGGTGGTTTACAATCACAACCTGAAATAGCACTTCAAATGGGAATGCAGGGTATGGCCTATATGCACTCTGATTTGGGAGGTTTTGCAGGAGCAAATTTAGATGATGAACTCTATGTAAGGTGGTTGCAGTATGGTGTATTTCAGCCTATTTTTAGACCACATGCCCAAGAGGAGGTGCCTAGTGAACCGGTTTACAGATCTTATGAGGCTAAAGGATTATCAAAAAAAGCAATAGACCTAAGGTATAAGTTGTTACCCTATAATTATGATTTAAGTTTTAAGAATCACGTAACAGGGATTCCTATGATGCGCCCACTGTTTTTCTCTGATAATAACCCTGTATTAAATACTTATTGTGACTCCTATTTATGGGGAGACGCTTTTCTGGTAAGCCCTGTAATGATATCTCAGACTAAAAATCAAGAAGTTTATTTCCCCCCTGGGGATTGGTATGATTTTTATAATGGTACTATTTACAGTGGGGGTGGATCTCAAATGGTGGATACTTCTAAAGATTATATACCCACTTTTGTTAAAGCAGGAAGTTTTGTGCCCATGGCTAAGCATTTAAAAACCACCAATGATTATAATGGCAATGCTTTTGAGCTCCATTACTATCACAGTTTAGATAAAAAAGACTCTAGTTATTCCATGTATAACGATGATGGACTAACCGCAGAGGCAATAACTAAAGGGATGTATGAAATACTAAACTTTGAAGTCAATTATTATGACAAAGCGATGACTATCAAAATGACTGCTAAAAATGGCCACAATTTTAAAACAAACACTAAATCTATAGATTTTGTTTTTCATCATCTTCAAGACAATATAAATAGCGTTTTATTAAATGGTAATTCCATTCCCTATAAATTCAATAATGAAACTTCTAAATTAAGTATTCCTTTAAATTGGGATACATCTCAAACTATTAAAATAACAATCAAAACTTAAAATTTATTATGAAAAAGATTCTATTAAGTATATTATCAATTGCAATTATTGGATGTAAAAACCCTAAAATCGATGTGGTTTCACAACCAGATAGCACCATCAAATCTATTACTGATAATGATTTAGAAACTGCTGTTATTTATGAAGCAAATATCAGACAATATTCACAAGAGGGCTCTTTTAATGCTTTTACTGCCGATGTGCCTAAACTTAAAGCCCTAGGCGTAAAAGTGATTTGGCTTATGCCAGTATTTCCAATTTCTGAAGCTAGACGTAAAGGACCATTGGGAAGTTATTACGCAGTTTCAGATTACACTAAAGTAAATCCCGAATTTGGTTCTATTGAAGATTTTAGAACACTTGTAAAAACAATTCATGATAATGATATGTTTGTGATTCTTGATTGGGTACCCAATCATACCGGCTGGGATCACCAGTGGATTGTTAATCACCCAGATTTTTATACACATAATGCGGCAGGCGAAATTATTCATCCAGATGCTACAGATTGGACCGATGTGGCTGACTTAAATTATGACAACATGGATATGCAAAAGGCCATGATTGCAGACATGATGTATTGGGTTGAAAAAGAAAATATTGATGGTTTTAGATGTGATGTAGCCAGTGAAGTACCAACAACATTTTGGGAAAAAGCCATTCCTAGATTAAGAGCAAAGCATTCTGTTTTCATGCTTGCTGAAGCTGAGAAAGCAGAATTAAATAAAGACCCTTTGTTTGACATGAGTTATGCATGGTCTGGACATCATTTATTAAACCAATTGGCTAAAGGTGAGGCTAATGCTGAAGATTTAAAAACGTATGTTTCTAAAATTAATGACACTTTTGAAGCCAACGATATGTTAATGAATTTTGTAACAAATCATGACGAAAATTCATGGAATGGTACAATTGAAGAGCGTATGGGTAGCGCAGCACCAGCCATAACGGTTTTATCATACACCTTACCAGGAATGCCATTAATTTATTCAGGTCAAGAATATGGTATGAATCACCGACTTAAGTTTTTTGAAAAAGATCAAATTCCAAAAACAAAAGGAGAGGCTTGGCAATTACTTGAGCAGTTGGCCGTATTAAAACAAAATCCAGCATTACATGGAGGTAAAGAAGCTGCAGACTTAACTTTTTTAGATACAGATGATAAAGAGGTTATAGCCTTTACAAGAACTAAAGCAGAAAATGAAATTGTAGTTTTTATTAATTTGTCTGAAAATCAAAAAGAAATAAAATCAGATTTAGCAGGTAACTTTAAAGATTTCTTTTTGAAATATGAATTAACTTTAAATGAAACTCCTTTAACAATTCCGTCAAACGGATTTAAAGTATATTCGAGATTGTAATAAATTTTTTAAAAGTGGTAATAAGATACAAAATCAAAGCGTATTTTGATAGAGCACATTTGAGTGTTTGTGTGCTAGGTGCGTTATTACTGCTTTATTCTAATTATTGTTTAGCTCAAAATCAATTTGAAAATCCCATATTGCCAGGTGGCTATCCTGACCCTTCTATATGTAGGGTAGGTGATACATTTTATATGGTTAATTCCTCATTTGAGTATTTTCCTGGTTTACCAATTCATAAAAGTAAAGATTTAGTCAACTGGGAGCTAGTTGGTCACGGATTGCATAGGCCAAGTCAATGTTCTGGTGATGTGAATCTTCTTGATGTCCAATCTGATGGTGGTATTCATGCCCCTTCAATTAGATATTATAAGGGATGGTTTTATATCATAACCACCAATGTTTACCATCATGCTCAAACTAAAACCACTGATTTTGTCAATTTTATTTTAAAATCAAAAACACCTGAAGGTCCTTGGTCCGACCCTATTGTCATAAAAGGTGCACCAGGTATTGACCCTGATTTATTTTTTGATAACGATGGCCGGGTATGGTATGTGGGAAATCAAATGCCCGAAAATCCAAATTTTCAAGGTGAAGGTGAAATATGGCTTCAGGAGTTAAATCCAGATAATTGGTCACTAATTGGAGAACGTTATTTGTTATGGCGCGGTGCATGCGGTGGCTTATGGGCAGAAGGACCACATTTATATAAACGCAACGGCGTGTATTATTTACTCATAGCTGAAGGGGGGACTAGTTTTAATCATGCTGTAATGCTTGCTGCCAGCTCATCTATAATAGGTCCTTATGAATCAAATGATAGAAATCCTGTTTTAACCACACGCCATCTATCTTATGATAATTGGGTGCATAGTGTGGGCCATGCCGATTTGTTTGCTTTAGATGATGGCAGATGGTATATGGTAGCTCTTGGTGTTAGAGGTGATATTAATAGAGGCTCCAATATGGGTAGGGAAACCCATTTAGTTCCTGTACAATGGGAAAAAGAACCATTCGATTGGAAAACACCTCGTTATGAATGGCCAGTTATTCAAACAGCTACAGGAACAATTCAAAAATTTAATGATATACCTTTTGAAAATAGACTACAAAGCCCAACTTCAGATTTTAAAGAGGGATTTGATGCAACCTCATTAAACAATTCATGGAATTTTATAAGAGTACCTGATACCAATGGATTTAGCTTAACTTCTCATCCTGGTTTTTTAAGGTTATTCTGTAATAAAACGGTTTTTAAAAAAAGAACCTCATATAATTTTCTTGGAATTAAACAGACCCAGTCTGTTTTTAAATTTGAAGCTGATATGTGGTTTGATCCAAAAAACAAAAGCTCAGAAGCTGGAATAGCATGGGTTCAAAAGGATAATTATTATCTTATTTTTTCTGTATCATCATCAAATAAGGGATTACAACTTGAATTAAAAGTAAAATCGCCAGATCAACAAGATGTAACTACCATAGCTTCTAAATATTTAGAGGGTTATCAAGGTAAAATTCAATTTAAAATTGAGGCGAACAAAGATGAATACACCTTTTTTTATAAAACGAACCACACCAACTTTCAAGAATTCACAAAAACTCCAGCTCATATTTTAATTAGCAAGGGGTATACCGGTGCACATTTAGGTCCCTTTTCTAGCGGACTACATTCAATGTCAAAAGATTTTGCCGATTTTGATAATATTTTATTAAGTGTAACACCTTGATTTTAAATAATTAAAAATTTAAAAAGGCATAAATTTTTTACAAAAAGTAAAGTATATTTTACATTATGTAATTTATTTTTTACATTTGGAGTGTTAAATTTTTAATTATGAAATTACCTTATTTATTTCCTACCCGTTACAAGTCTACAGGTTGGATTGTTTTTTTTCCAACATTAATTTTAGGTTTTTTAACTGTTTTGTATGATTGGGAGCCCAGTTGGTTGGATGTTAAATTTCCGACGTTGTATAATGATCCATTAATATTTGGTAATGGAGGATGGTTCAAGCTTGTTGAAATTAATATTTTAAATGATTTATTAGGAGTTTTGATGATTGTTAGTGGTTTGTTTGTAGGATTTTCAAGATTAGAAGATGAAGATGAGTATATTTCAAAGCTTAGGCTAGAATCTTTGGTATGGTCTGTTTATGCAAACTACTTGGTCTTATTGTTTGCATTTTTGTTTGTAAATGGAATGTCGTTTATGTGGGTCATGATTTTTAATATGTACACTATTTTGTTCTTTTTTATTATAAGATTTCATTGGAAGTTGTATCAATTTAAAAATTCGGTATATGAAGAATAGAATAAAAGTGGCAAGAGCCGAATTTGATATGACACAAGCGGATCTCGCAAAAAGAGCAGGAGTGAGTAGGCAAACTATTAATGCAATGGAGCTAGGAAAATATGTTCCTTCAACCGTTTTAGCATTGAAACTGGCCTCAATTTTTAAAATAGAGGTTTCATCGCTTTTCAAGCTAGAACAAGAGGATTGGGATTAAAATCTCAATACTTCAAGTATTGGGGATATAATATTGATTTTAAAATTTATCTAAAGCAAATTTATTAAATGTTTTGATATTATGTGAGATGCTTTACTAGCTTCTTTTAAAATCAAAAGCTGAAGTTATTGATTATTATTACTATATTTAAACGCCCATAATCTCAACCTAAAACTCAGTAATTATGAGTAACCTAATACCTACAAATGAAGTCGAAAGACTTCAACGTTTAAAATCCTATAAAATTCTTGATACCGTTGCAGAACCCATGTTTGATGATCTTACATCATTAACATCAAAGTTACTCGATGTACCAATCGTTTTAATTAGCCTGCTTGATGAAAAACGCCAATGGTTTAAATCAAAATACGGTTTAGAAGAGCCTTATACCTCTAGAGACATTTCATTTTGTCAATATACCATCATGGATAATCAAATCTTTGAAATTGAGGATGCTATAAAGGACGATAGATTTAAAAATAACCCCCTAGTAACTGGTGATCCAGGAATACGTTTTTATGCAGGTTCTCCACTAGAGGATAAAGACGGTTTAGTTATAGGAACCTTATGTGCTATAGATAGAAAACCCAGAGTTTTAGATAATTTCCAAAAAGAGTCATTATCTAAAATTAGCCGCACTATCCTAAAGTTAATTAAACTTAGAAAGGAATCAGAAGACTTAAAAAAGATATCAAATGCAAGGAAGGATTTTTTATCTCAAATGAGTCATGAAATAAGAACGCCTTTAAACGCCATAGTTGGCTTTAATGGTTTGTTATCTCAAACTGACCTGAATCCTGTTCAAAAAAAATATACATCAATAGTTGGTTCATCATGTGAAAATTTGATGCATTTAGTGAATAATACGCTTGATATAAATAAAATTGAAAGTGATCAATTTCAGTTAAACTCTAAGTCTTTTTATCTTCATGATACTTTAAAAAAATGTATTGAATTATACAGAGTAATGGCAGACTCAAAAGATATTCATTTGACATGGGAACATGATTTTTCAATTCCAAAACAACTTGTGGGAGATGCTAATAGATTATCTCAAATCATCAATAATTTAATTTCTAATGCTATAAAATTTACAAAATTTGGACAGGTAAAATTGTATTCTTATTTGGAGTCAATTAGCAATAATGAGATTGTTATTAATTTCAAAGTTAAAGATGATGGTATTGGTATTAGTGAAGATAAATTAGGAACAATATTTGATGCATTTACTCAAATTGAAGGTATGGAAAATTTAGAATTAAAAGGATCCGGTCTTGGTTTATATATCAGCAAGTTATTGGTCAATAAAATGGGAGGTGACATTACTATTGATAGTGAAATTGGAACTGGTACCACTATTTCTTTTGCTTTACCTTTTATTAAGGTTGCAACTAAAGATCAAAACAAGGAGGGGATAAGTCTAATGCCTTTCAAGTGTAGTTATAATTTAAATAAAACTAATATTCTACTGGTAGAAGATAATACTAATAACCAGATTTTAGCGAAGTATATCATTGAGAAGTTTGATGGTATTTGTGATATAGCAGAAAATGGAGAGGTAGCACTAGAAAAAGTTTTTCGTAAAAATTACGACTTGATTTTAATGGACCTCCAAATGCCTAAATTAAATGGCTACGAAACCTCAAAAATCTTAAGAAATGAAATGGCTTTTAATAACCCTATAATTGCCTGCTCTGCCCACGCTTCTGACGAAGAGCGTTTTAAGTGTCTGGAAATAGGAATGAATGATTATATAGTCAAACCTTATTCACAGAATTATTTAATAGAAGTTATCAAAAAATATATAGAAACAGAAAAATTAGTATGTTAATTAAAACTAATTATTGAATCTCAATGGATTTAATGACTAATTCAAAACTTTCATCTTTCTTGTTTGCAATTAGAAAAGCCATTTCCTCAATACTTTCATGATTAAAATTAGCCATGTTAAGTTGTCTTCCTCTAAACTGTGGTTGCATGGCATTAATTGGTATTTTAATTTCTTCCCAGTTTCCTTGAGTTGGAAAGGTATAAACATAACTATGGTAATCGCTTTTTTTATGCTTTAATCTAAACTGATAGTTTTTACCATCACCTTTTAAAAACAACAAAACGTGTTTATTATCATTCAAATTTGATGCATGTAAACGATTTCTTACCGAGGCAAATCCGCCATAATTTTCTAGAGAAACAGTACCACTAAACTCAGCATATCCATCAGCATTCATTCCAAAATCACTTTGTGAACGCCCCCCCATGACATTATCATTAACAATTGTCCAGTTATCCATGTTGATTTTGGATTGAACATCAAACAATATTTGACTGTGTATCATGTGACTTATAAAAAATAAAATATAGAGTAACTTCATATTACAATTTACAAAGTGTCACTGTCATAAACATTAACTCTTAACTAACTTTAACAGCTGTTTAGCTTTACGACATTTTTGTTTTATGAAATACGCCAAGGCGGATTAATTCTGTTTTCACCAGCGTAATACAATATAATTTGATTGTTAAATGGATCTTTAAGTCGGGCTTCTCGCCACAACCATCTTTGATTAGTAGGTTCTAATTCAAATACCAAGCCCTTTTGTTTAAGCTTATCAACTTGCTCATCCAAGTTTTTACACTCAAAATACACATAAATGCCTTCACCTTTAGCTAATTGCTTTGTTTGGTGAATTGAAAACGTAGAATTGCCATCAGGACACACAAATCTGGCATAGTGGGGTAGCGATTCAACAATAAGTTTTAAACCAAGTGTTTTATAAAATTTAATAGATGCAGCCACATCCAGGGCAGGGACCGTTATTTGGTTAAGATTCATATTTGTAATTTAGAAAATTAATCCCATTTATAGTCTTTAGTGACTTCCGTTTTTAAAGCGGGGCCAAAATTAATTTTTAAGGCATCTAACAATGAGTATTTTGATAGAATTAATTCATAAAACTTATCGAAAGAAAGTAAATCACCCTTATGCCACATTTGTTCAGATAGCGCATATATTCTTGGAAATAATCTTTGGTCTATCATTTCTTCAGTAACGTGCCAATCGGTCCACAAAGAAGCAGTCATACCCTTAATCAATGGATTGGGATTATCAATATGACTGGGATTGTGATTGTAAATATCTTTTAAATCAAAAGTGCGCGAGGTCTTGTACTTGGACCAAGGTGTAACTGGAAAATTTAAATAAGTATAATAATTGGAATTACAAATAATCTCAAGGCCTTGCGAAATAGCATTATGCAATCCTTTTGTTTTGTGTCGTCTGTAATTCCACCACTGTATGACACTATTGTCTGATAGTGGATACCCTTTTTTATATACCACATCACCCCAAAAAATCGCTTTTTTATTTTTGCTTTTTAAATATTTGGCTAATTCAGCCGAGAAGAACAATTGTAAATCATGACTATCTTTTAGTTCTTCATCTTTAATTTTTTGTTGACATTTGTTACAACGATCCCAATTGATTTTTGGTGCTTCATCGCCACCCAGATGAATATATTCAGATGGAAATAATTCACATACTTCATCAAGAATACTTTTAATAAAAGTATATGTTTCTGGTTTTCCACCACAAAAGATAGTTGATGTAAAACTCATAACACTTTTGGGTGCTTCGTTAAAACAACTAAACTCAGGATAAGCATTTAGAGCTGCTTCAGAATGTCCTGGTAAATCTATTTCTGGTACTACTCTAATCTTTCTATCGGCTGCATAATTAACAATAGTTTTTATTTCTTCTTGGGTATAAAAGCCTTGTTGTTGAGGTCCAGAGGCCACTTTTGAACCAATGCTTGTTAGTTTTGGGTGTTTTTTAATTTCAATACGCCACCCTTGTCCCTCTGTGAGGTGCCAATGAAAGACATTTAATTTTAACATGGCCATTTGATCTAGTAAGCGTTTAATAAATTTAGGGCTTTGGTATTGTCTTCCAGAATCAAGCATTAGCCCACGCCAGTTATATTTGGGTTGGTCTTTAACTTGCATGGTTAGTAAAACATAACCATTAAGAGAGGTGTTTTTTTTGGCATAAACCTCTTTGGGTAAGAGCTGCAATAGTGATTGCACCCCATAAAAAAGACCTGCTTCTGTCTTAGCTTCAATTATAATTTTCTTTTTTCTTATGGTCAAAAAGTAGCCTTCATCATTAATTGATTTTAAGCTTTTGTTTATCTGCAACTCAAGAATATTGCTTTGTTTTTCTTTGTGTTTAAGATTAATAACAGGTTCTAAAAAATCTGCAATATAGCTTTCAATTTTACTGTTTTTGGTCGGCTAGTAATGTAAAGATCAGATTTAAATTTAAACTCTTGATTTGTTAAAATGAGCTTTTCAGGAGTTGGTATAATCTGTTGACTAAAGCATAAAAGCGGGATGATAAATAATATGGAAAATAATTTTTTCAAACGTTTTTAAGGTTATATTAATTAATTCTTTACTACTGAACTTTGAGAAATTCTATAATCATTCAATAAGGCATCGAGGACTTTAATTTTTTCAGGATATAAATTATAAAGATTTTTCTTTTGTTCAGGATCTTTAGTCATATTGAATAATAAGCCTGGAGTTTCAAATGCTTTATAGTTTCTTAGGGTATTAAAAAAAGCGGGTGCTTTTCCTTTGCTTCCAGATTTGTAATTAATATATAACCAATCGCCTTGTCTTATACCCCAAATATTTTCGAACGTATTGTGAATAGTGGCCTCCCTCAACGGAGAGTTATATGTTTTGCTAGTTATAACCGGTGTTATATCGTAGCTGTCAGGTGCTGCATTTTTAGGTAGTTTTACTTTAGTAATTGCAGCTAGAGTAGCCATAATATCTACCTGTGAAATCACTTCGTTTGAAACCGTATTAGGTATAATTCTTCCAGGCCATTTAATAATAAACGGGACATGGTGTCCGCCTTCCCAAACATCACGTTTTAATCCTCTAAAATCACCCATACTGTAGTGATCGTATTTTTGAGCTCGTGCATAGGCATAATTTTCAGGACCATTATCAGAACTAAAAATCACAAGAGTATTGTCTTCTAACCCTTGATTTTTTAGTGTTTCAAGTACCTGACCAACTACCCAATCGGTTTGAACCATGAAATCACCATAACCTCCAGCATTAGATTTACCTATGAACGCATCGTTAGGTATTATAGGCGCATGAGGAGAAGGGAGTGCTAGATATAAAAAAAAAGGCTTGTCTACAGATTGGTTTTCAATCCATGATATGGTTTTGTTTGTAAGAGTAGGGAGCACTTTATAGGGATTCCAGTCTTTTACTTTAGGTCCAGGTCTAAATTCCCAGTTACCTTCTTTGGTTTTTAATCCAATTGATTTCGGATCCATCAGCGCGGTTGGTTTTTGAAGAACCTTATCATTTTCTATCCACACGTAAGGCGGAAAATTTATGGTACCATCCCCAAAATAATAATCAAAACCTCGATCTAAAGGGCCTCCTTTAATAGGAAGCTCCCAATCAATATCATTTGGGCCATAAACCAATCTTGATTTTTTGGGAGTTTTAAACTCGTAGGAGGGTTTATTTTTAAAATTCCAATCCCAGCCTAAATGCCATTTACCAATACATGCGGTAGTGTATCCTTTTGTCTTAAGTATTTGTGGTAACGTTATGTCTGTTTCCTTAAAAAAAGGTTTTCCAAATGCATTTACTATGCTATGTCTTCTACGCCAGTGATAGCTTCCAGTAAGAAGAGCATACCTGCTTGGTGAGCAGATTCCTGAGGAGCTGTGCGCATCTGTAAATCGCATGCCTTCACTGGCTAGTTCATCAAGATAAGGTGTCGGTATTTTTGAATTGGGGTTCTGACAATTTAGATCCCCATATCCCATATCGTCTGCATAAATAATTACAATATTAGGAAGCTGAGATTGTGCTAATACTGTGCCTTGAAACATGAAAAGACACAACAAAAAAAGTAAAAGACTATTAACTCGCATCGAAAAGTATTTAATGATGGCCTCAAACTTAATAAGATTAAAGCTAATCATTGCGCTCTAATTGATCAATCGTTGATACAAGTCCTAGTTTTTTGAGGTGGGCTTGAAATAAATTAGTCGTT
>JBELHJ010000001.1:50576-94615 GCA_042091495.1 Bacteroidota bacterium | reverse complement strand
TTTTTTACAACAATCTAATTTTCAGTTAGTTAAAATGTATCAATGAGGCGTTCAAGTGCCATTCCTCTGGAGCCCTTGATTAAAATAGTGCTGTTTTTTAAATTAGAAACCTGAGATTTAAAATAGTCCGTTAATGCATTAAAATCTATAAATGTTTCGGCTTTGTTGGTGGTACATGAATTAAAATGAGGACCTACTAAAAGGGTTAGATTAGCAGACAAAGATTCGGCTAGGTTAGCAATATTTTGGTGCTCCTCATTACTGTAAATTCCCAACTCAAGCATGTCTCCTAAGACAATTATTTTATGAGCTGCCTTAATTTGTTTAAAGTGTTCTAGAGCAACTTTCATACTACTTGGATTGGCATTGTAAGCATCTAGAATAATGGTATGACCAGCTTTAGATAGGATTTGAGATCTATTGTTATTGGGATTGTAATTACTAACGGCTTCAATAATTTGATTGGTGCTTACCTTGAAATAGTTTCCAATGGCAATTGCTGCTTGAATATTAGAAAAATTATAACTGCCTGTTAGTTGGGTTTTAAAAGATTGCCCTTTGTATGTTATACTAAGCCCATTGCTAGGATCTCCCAAATTACAATCGTTACCATATGCAATAACATTTGTATAATTCTTGGTTAAATTAACCTGTTTGTGATCATTGTTGTAAACAAAAATATGTTGGTTGTGATTTATTAAAAATTGGTATAATTCTGATTTTCCCTGCACCACACCTTCTTCCGATCCAAAACCTTCTAAATGGGCTTTTCCAAAATTGGTAATAAGTCCATAATTGGGTTGTGCAATTTCACTTAATAATGCAATCTCTTTTAAATGATTGGCACCCATTTCAACAATACCTATCTCTGTTTGAGAAGTCATTGATAACAAGGTTAAAGGCACACCAATGTGGTTATTGAGATTGCCTTTTGTAGCCGTAGTTTTGTATTGTTTTGAGAGTACAGCATCTATAAGTTCTTTGGTGGTGGTTTTGCCATTACTCCCTGTTAAGGCAACAATTGGAATATTTAATTGTTGTCTGTGGTAGGTAGCTAGTTTTTGAAGGGTTTCCAAAACATTATCAACCAAAATACAGTGTTCGTTAATCTTGAAATCAGGATTATCGATAATGCAATACTTAGCCCCTTTATCTAATGCTTGTTTTGTAAACGTATTGCCATCAAAGTTTTCACCTTTTAGAGCAAAATACATCATGTTTTTTTCGATGCTTCTGGTATCTGTAGTAAAGCCATCACAGCTTATAAATAGGGCATGTATTGCAGCTATATTCATGGCTTAAATGTAAAAAAAAAGTCCTAACATTTGTTAGGACTTTAAATAGAATATTAAAATATTAATTTCTTTGTTTTCTAGCATTTTTAGATTTGTCACCTACACGGGACATAGCACATCTAAAACCTATATAGTCTGTAGCCATGTCTTGAGGATAGTATCGTCTTTGTGAAGGGTCTAACCAATAAGCTCTATCTTTCCATGAACCTCCTTTATATACTCTTACTTCATCATTGATTAATGAAGTTCTGGCATTAGAGGTATCCATACTTTCTTTTTGAACAATGTTACCGTTGTCATCTCTTGTAATAGTATGAACAGGAGAATTGTACATTTGGTTAGTAATAGACTTTCCAGAAGCTGCAATTTCTTCTTCGTTCAACATATCAAAATCTCTTGAAGAACTTAAATCACCGTCTCTGAAGTTTCTATTATCACTGGTATCAAAATTAGTTCTTAAATAAGTTTCTTCATCACCAACAGGAACATTTGCAACTTGCCCAGGTAAAGTTTTAATAGCCACTTTACCATTGCTTAGCGTGTCAAATGCAATCTCGTCTGTAGTTATGATTTTAACAGTACCATCTTCATTAATGGCATTTTTAGTATACACATTACCTCTAAAGTAGTTGAAATCATTGTATTCACCATCTACAATTGGTCTGTAGACATCTGCCACCCATTCAGCAACATTTCCTGCCATGTCATATAATCCGAAATCATTTGGCGCATAGGACTTCACTGCAGAAGTAATATCTCCACCATCATCAGACCATCCTGCAATTCCACCGTAATCTCCTTTACCTTGTTTGAAGTTAGCTAACTGATCGCCTTTATTTTTTCTGTTTCCTGATCTGGTATATTGTCCATCCCAAGGATATTTTTTACGACCTCTATAGGCGTTAAAACTTCTTAATTCACTTAATCCTAAGGCAGCATATTCCCACTCTGCTTCGGTTGGAAGTCTGTATTCTGGACTAATTAGACCAGACTCAATTTTTGCATAAACATTAATTGGGTTGCCATCAGCATCGGTTTGTTGTCTTCTTTTCCCACCATTTAAAACTTCTTCGTTGCCGCCAAAAGTTTGAGAAGGTGCATTTACATAGGTATCTTTATCAAAATTGCCATCTGCTGTAACTGTGTTTTTAGAATCTCTTGATAAGTAGCCACTATTTCTAAGTGTCATTTCTGTAACCATATTGGTTCTCCATTTAGCAAATTCAGTAGCTTGAATCCAACTTACACCAACCACTGGATATTCTCCATAAGCAGGATGTCTTAAATAATATTCAGTCATCATCTTACTATAACCTAAGCGGTTTCTCCAAGCTAAGGTATCTGGTAAAGCACTTTTATAAACTTCAGGGAATTCCTCTATAGGAAATACACGCTTTAGGTAATCTAAATACTCTAAATACGATTTATTTGTTACTTCAGTCTCATCCATATAAAATGACTGGATGTGTTGTTGTGTTGGAGTGTTATTCCAATCATGCATTACATCATCCTGAACTCTACCCATAGTAAATGTTCCACCCTCTATAAATACTAATCCGGGAGCCGTCTCTTGCTCTTGAAATTGAGTATTATATTGGAATCCACCATTCCTGTCATTAATCTGCCACCCAGTAGTAGAAGACACATTCGATGACTTAGAGGATTTGCTGCAACTAGCAACAATAAGGGTTATTGATAAAATCAATAAAAGATTTGGTTTAAATATGCTTTTCATATTTCCTATTTAAAAAAACTAAATTCGTGGTGCAATATAACAAATATGGATAAATCAACAATTATTTTTGATAATTAAAAAACCCATTTTTGTGCATTTAATCTTAAATAATGTGCAGATAATCGCAAAAAACTGCTCAATTCATACAATTATAAATCAAAACGTTTTTAAGTTTATAATATTGTTTTTGTTTTTTAAACTTTGAATACTTTTGAAAAAAGTTTTTCGTTACACTTAATATGAAGAAATTAAGTACAATCTTATTTTTTATTAGCTCTTTCGCTTTTTCCCAAATCAATGATGTTAAAATTAATTGGATTGATGATTACAGCTTAGCTAATACTTTTGAAAGTTACAATTTACCTGCTTTTAATTCAGCAAATTTTGAGTTCTCTCCTAATAATGGCATTAAATTTAAAGCGAGATATGATAAATCACTACTTAATACCAATTCTAAATTAAGGGTAATTAATTATGAAGTTATTGCTAAAGAAGACCTTTTAGATCTCAATTTGGCACTAATTTCTGAGCGTCATAATTTTAAAATTAGAGGTTCAAATTCCCATTGGTATATAGAGTTTAATCCAATCATTTTTAATAATGGTATATACCAAAGGGTGACTACTTTTAATATTGAAACGGCTAGTTTAAATTCAATAGAAGTTTCTAGAGCTTCTAATCAAAACCAAAATACTTCTAATAGAGGTATCTATAATTCTGTGATGACTGATGGTGATTGGTATCGTTTTTCTATTAATGAAACAGGGATTTATAAGATTGACCAGGGTTTTCTTAAGTCATTGGGGGTTAATACTTCAAATTTAAATTCATCATCAATTCAGTTGTTTGGCTTTGGTGGTGATGCATTACCATTAAAAAACAGTGATAATAGATTTTATGATATGCCTGAAGTTGCTATCAAGGTTTTTGATGGCGCTGATGGTGTGTTTAATTCTGGTGATTATTTGTTGTTTTATGGTTTGGGTAAAGGCGTCTTTAATAAAGCCAATAATTCGCATATAAACCCATATTCAGATCAAATTTACTATTACATAAAAATAGGTTCTTCTCAAGGAAAACGAATTACTGAATTGGAATTGAGCAACGAATCCCCGAGTCTTATTGTGGATAATTATATGGATTATAAATTTCATGAAATTGATGAATACAATATTGCCAAAATGGGAAGACGTTGGTTTGGTGATCGTTTTGATTTTGAAAACGAAAAAACCTTCGATTTTGAATTTACAAATTTAATAACTCAAGAACCTGTTAATGTAAGTGTTCACGGTGCAGCGGTATCTCAAGCCACTTCATCCATGACGGTTGAGTTAAATGGATCAGTATTAGGCTCAATGAATTTTTCAGCTACTTCGAAAGGGAATTTAGCATCGGCTTCACAGTTAAATACAACATCTAAAGTAAATGGACAACAGCTGAGTGTTAAGTTAAATTATGACAACAAGGGGTTGCCTAATTCTACTGCTTTTGTAGACTATATTAGTGTTTCTGGAGTATGTGATTTGAAATTTAATAACCAAACTTTGTTATTTGACAGGTCTCATTTTAATAACGGGTCAAATATTGTTCAGTATAATATATCTCAGTCACAATCCGTATCTGAAGTTTGGGACATTACAGATCGCTTTAATGCCAGAGCATTATTAAATACAGATAATGCAGATAACTTTAGTTTTAATGTTTCAGAAAATGAATCGAGGCAGTATATTTTGGTGTCGTCATTAAGTTACTTAAGCCCAGACAGTGCTCAGTCAGGAAAGATCGCTAATCAAAATTTAAAAGGTACGATTTTTAAAAGTGACTCAGGTCAAAATACTTCCATTGACTATATAATAATAACTCCTGCTGTGTTTTTATCTCAAGCTAATAGGTTAGCACAAATAAATAGGGATCAAAATAACTTAAATGTTAAGGTTGTGATTCTGGATGAGATCTACACAGAATTCAGTAGTGGACAACAAGATGTTGGTGCCATTAGAAATTTTGTGAAGTATGTGTATGACAATACAAATAGTAATCAAGATAGATTGAAATATTTGTGTTTGTTTGGAGATGCCTCATTTGATTATAAAAACAGAATAAGAAATAACACCAATTATGTTCCAATATGGAACTCATTAGAGAGTTTTAGTTTGTCTTTTTCATTTATTTCCGATGAATTTTTTGCCCAATTGGATGCCGATGAGGGCAATTTAGATGATTTTATAGGTGACTCTGATTTGGCTGTTGGAAGAATCATTGCAGATTCCCCAATTAAAGCTAGAGAGCTAGTAGATAAGATCGCTGATTATTATGATGAAAAATCTTATGGGAAGTGGCGAAATAATTACCTAATTGTATCAGATGATGTTGATGAAGATTGGGAAAAGGTACTTCAAGAAACCACTGATGCGTCTGCTACTCAAGTAACTAACTATAGACCTTATATGAACGCGGTTAAGATTCATACAGATGCCTATCTTCAGGAGTCTACTTCAGCTGGTGAGCGTTATCCGAAAGCTAAGTCAGATTTTTTTGACCGTTTAGACGAAGGGGCAATAGTAATTAATTATTTTGGACATGGTGGTGAAGACGGTTTGGCATCAGAACGTGTTTTTGATAAATTTGATGCTCAGAATTTAAAGAATACCAACCGCTATAATTGTTTCATAACAGTAACTTGTGAGTTTACAAAATTTGATGATCCACTTAGAGAAACTGCAGGAGAATATGTCTATTGGAATCCAAAAGGGGGGGCTGTGGGTTTAATTACCACAACGAGACAAATTTACGTAAACGTTGGGGTGACATTAAACGAGAAGTTAACAGAAAATTTATTTGATGAATCTGTCGGTAAAAATTTATCAATTGCTGAAGTGCTAACAAAAACTAAAAATGAGTTAGGCACAGTTCAAAAGTTATTGGTGTTTTTTATTGGAGACCCAGCTATGAAGTTAGCTATTCCCCAACCTAAAATAGAACTTACTACACTCAATGATTTGCCAATTGACACCTCAAATAATACAATTAAAGCACTTGATAAAGTTAAATTAACTGGAGAAATACAAGATGAAAATGGGTTATTAATTACTGACTACTCTGGTGAGGTTACTGTAACTGTTTTCGATAAAAATATATCCAGTAGTACACTTGGAAATGATAACCAAATAGATTCATCGGGACAATTAATAACTATGGACTTTGAAACGCAAGGAGAGGTGGTTTTTAATGGGAAAGCATCGGTTAATAATGGGCTTTTTAATGTGAGTTTTGTTGTGCCTAAGGATATAAATTTTAATACTTCAAATGGAAAAGTGAGTTTTTATGCCAAAGAAACTGCGGTTTTAAAAGATAAATCGGGATATAGTAATGATTTATTAATAGGGGGGCTAAATACCAATGCCGAAGACGATAATACGCCGCCAACGATGCAACTTTTTATGAATGATGAAAGTTTTGTGTCTGGTGGAATAACCAATAGTAGTCCCACATTAATTGTAAGATTATTTGATGAAAATGGGATCAATACTTCAAGTGGTGTAGGGCATGATATTTCTGGGGTTTTAGACGGCAATCAATCCAATCCTATTGTTTTAAACAATTACTATGTAGCAAATCCAGATGATTTCACCAATGGGGAAGTGGTTTATAATTTAAGAGATCTTGAGCCAGGTATTCATACAATCTCTGTACGTGCATTTGATGTTTATAACAACGTAGTAACCTCAGAAATTCAATTTGTAGTTTATAATGAAAACGAGTCTCTAGTGGTTAAAAATGTACTTAATTATCCCAATCCTTTTGTTAGCTACACAGAGTTTTGGTTTAATCATAATAGCTCAGATCCTTTAGATATAATGGTTCAAATATTTACGGTTTCTGGAAAATTAGTGAGAACATTACGCGGGGTATCCTCTTCTGGTATTTATGGTTCTAACTCACTTTCGAGAGATGTTATTTGGGACGGATCCGACGATTTTGGTGAAAAAGTAGGAAAAGGTACCTATGTGTATAAACTAAAAGTAAAATCCCAACGTTTAAATAAACAAGTTGTAAAAATTGAAAAACTTGTAATCCTGTAATTATAATTTATATTTGCGATGCAGGTTGAGAAATCATAATGAAAAACTGATGAAGAAATTAATAGTATTAAGTATCTGTTTGTTAGCATTTACTATAACAAATTTTGCCCAAAATAATCCAACGGTTATAATACCAAACCCTAATGATTCTAGAGTAATAACAACTGCTGTGCCTTTTGTGCTAATTGCTTCGGATGCAAGAGCGGCTGGTATGGGAGACATGGGAGTAGCTACTTCTGTTGATGCCTATTCACAACAATGGAATCCATCAAAATATGCATTTTCAGAGACTAAATCAGGAATAGGTGTAAGTTATACGCCATATTTATCTAGTCTGGTTAATGATATTTTTTTAGGAAACTTATCTTATTACAATAGAATTAATGATAGAAGTGCATTTGGTGTAAGTTTTAGATATTTTAGCCTTGGTGAAATTGATTTACTAGAGCGTCCAGAGGATGTACCATTGGTAGTTAAGCCCAACGAGATGACTATAGACGCTTCATATTCATTGCGTCTCTCAGATCAGTATGCTATGGGTGTAGCCCTTAGATATTTACGCTCTGATTTAAAAATTGATCAAACTACAGATGCTTCAGCTGGTAATTCTGTAGCTGTTGATATCTCTGGGTTTTATCAAAGTGAAGAGCAAGCTTATAACGATTTTAACGGAAAATGGCGTGGAGGTTTTGCCATTCAAAACTTAGGACCTAAAATGAAATACGATGATGGCGCAGATGATGATGGCGATTTTTTACCAACCATGCTTCGATTAGGAGGAGGATTTGATTTTATTTTTGACCAGTACAATAAATTGAAAGTTACTGCTGAGGTAGCCAAGCTTTTAGTGCCTACACCACCAATTTTAGGTAATGAGTATGAATATAATGATGTAGACAATGATGGGGTTTACACAGAGGATGTTGATCAACTTCTAGGTGTAGTAAACGAAAATATTATCTATTCAGGACAAACTAATGATGTTAGCTTTTTTAAAGGGGTTTTTCAATCCTTCGGTGATGCACCGGGAGGGTTTAGTGAAGAATTAAGAGAGTTTACCTGGGCAGTGGGAGCTGAATACGTGTACCAAGACTCTTTTGGATTGCGTTTGGGATATTTTAATGAAGCTGATGATAAAGGGGCTAGAAAATTCTTAGCACTTGGTGCAGGGTTTAAATTTTCAACCATTAATGTAGATTTATCTTATTTATTTTCAACGGCTAAAAATTTCCAAAGTCCTTTAGAGGGTACTATCCGTTTCTCATTATCATTTAATTTTGGAGAAGGTACTTATCTAGAGTATTAATTATACATATTCAAATATCATAAAACTATTGTACATTTATTGCAGTAGTTTTTTTTATGGGGCAATCACAAATTCAAATACCGGCAACTTTTACGAAATATGACACTGAATCAGATCTTCCGAAAGATGTTAGGCATCTTGTGAGTCATGCCAGACAAATAAGGTTACAGGCTTATGCGCCTTATTCATCATTTCTTGTTGGTGTTGCTATGCTTTTAGATAACGGTAAAATTGTAACTGGGAATAATCAAGAAAACGCATCATTTCCATCGGGATCATGTGCAGAGCGCACCGCAATTTATTATGTTGGTGCTCAATATCCAGGTGCTAAGATTCAAAAAATGTGCATTATAGCGGGTTCCATAAATAAAATCACCGATGCTCCAATACCACCTTGTGGTGCATGCAGACAAGCAATTTCAGAGTATGAAATTAAACAACAATCGCCTATCGAGATTTATTTTATGGGTGAGGAGGGACCTATCATGAAGTCAGATTCATTAAAAAATTTGTTACCTCTTATTTTTGATAATTCTGCACTGTAAAAACCAATGAATTTTTATGCAAATAGATTTTTGGCATTAAATTCAAAATAGTATTTTTGTGGCTCGTTTTTAAAAATAACGTTGAAATGCAAAAAATCACCAAAGAGGTCTATTTAAAGTGGTATGAAGACATGCTATTTTGGAGAAAGTTTGAAGATAAGTTGGCTGCTGTTTACATTCAGCAAAAGGTAAGAGGGTTCTTACACTTGTATAATGGTCAAGAAGCAGTTTTAGCTGGGGCATTACATGCCATGGATTTAACTAAAGATAAAATGATTACTGCATACCGTAACCACGTTCAGCCAATTGGAATGGGTGTGGATCCAAAACGTGTAATGGCAGAACTTTATGGTAAAGCTACTGGGACATCTCAAGGATTAGGTGGCTCAATGCATATTTTCTCTAAAGAACACCGTTTTTATGGAGGTCATGGTATTGTAGGAGGACAAATACCTTTAGGAGCTGGAATTGCTTTTGGTGACAAATATCATGGAAGTGATGCAGTAACTCTATGTTGTTTTGGTGATGGAGCAGCAAGACAAGGTTCTCTTCACGAGACTTTTAATTTAGCAATGCTCTGGAAACTTCCAGTAATTTTTATTTGTGAAAATAATGGTTACGCCATGGGAACTTCTGTTGAGCGTACTGCGAACCATCAAGATGTTTGGAAACTAGGTCTTGGTTATGAAATGCCAAGTGGACCAGTAGACGGAATGAATCCAATTAAAGTTGCAGAAGCCGTTCATGAAGCCCTAGAAAGAGCTAGAAGAGGTGACGGTCCGACATTCTTAGAGATGAAAACTTACCGTTATAGAGGTCACTCTATGAGTGATGCGCAGCATTATAGAACAAAAGAAGAAGTAGAAGAGTACAAGAAAATTGATCCAATTACTCAAGTTAAAGACATTTTATTGGAGAAACAGTATGCTTCTGAAGATCAGATAAAAGAAATTGATAGCCGTGTTAAAGCGCAAGTTAAAGAGTGTGAAGAATTTGCTGAAAATTCTCCATATCCTGAGAAAAGTGTAATGTACGACGCAGTATACGAACAAAAAGATTATCCATTTTTACAACATAAATTATAAGTCATGGCAGAAGTAATTACAATGCCTCGTTTGAGTGATACCATGGAAGAAGGTACGGTTGCATCTTGGTTAAAGCAAGTTGGAGATAAAGTACAAGAAGGTGATATTTTGGCTGAAATTGAGACTGATAAGGCTACAATGGAGTTTGAATCATTTCATGAAGGGACATTGCTTCATATTGGTGTTCAAGAAGGAGAAACTACTAAGGTTGACGCTTTATTGGCTATAATAGGTGAAGATGGTGAAGACATCTCTGCATTTTTAAGTGGTGCTGAAGAAGTGCCCAGCGAAGAAGCATCCTCAGAAGAGAATACTGAAACAGAAGCTACTGCAACCACTGCTATAGAAATTCCAGAAGGGGTAACAGTAGTTACTATGCCTAGATTAAGTGATACCATGGAGGAGGGTACTGTGGCAACTTGGTTAAAACAAGTTGGTGATGCTGTTGAAGAGGGGGATATTTTAGCAGAGATTGAAACAGATAAGGCTACAATGGAGTTTGAGTCCTTCCAATCAGGTACACTTTTGTATGTTGGACTTCAAGAAGGAGAATCCGCTAAAGTTGATTCGTTGTTGGCAATAATTGGGCCTTCAGGAACAGATGTTTCAACATTAGCCACTGGATTTGTTCCAGATGCACCAGTTTCAGAATCTACTAAGTCCTCAAAAGAAGAGGTTAAAGAATCGAAACCTGAAGAGGTTAAACCCGCTGTTAATAATAACGTTAATATACCAAAAGATCGCTTCTTTGTTTCACCATTGGCAAAGAAAATGGCCGAAGAAAAAGGTATTGATTTAAGTACGGTTTCAGGTAGTGGTGAGAATGGAAGAATTATTAAAAGAGATATTGATGCCTATAAATTTTCTGCTTCAGATTCAAAAGGAGGTTCAGTCACTCCTGTATTAGTTTCTGGTCAAGAATTAACAGAGGACATTAAGAATTCACAAATGCGAAAAGTAATTGCGAAGCGTTTGTCTGAGTCCAAGTTTTCTGCTCCTCATTATTATTTAAATGTGGAGTTTGATATGGATGTTGCTATTGCTTCAAGAAAGCAAATTAATGCAGTTTTGGAAACCAAAGTTTCTTTTAACGATATGATAGTTAAAGCTTGTGCTTTAGCCTTGAAAAAGCATCCGCAAGTAAATTCGAGATGGTTTGATGACAAAATGCAATTAAATCATCATGTTCATATTGGGGTGGCTGTTGCTGTTGAAGACGGCTTAGTAGTTCCAGTTCTTAAATTTGCCGATGAACAAAAATTAACACAAATTAATGCCGCAGTAAAAGATTTTGCTGGTAGAGCAAGAAATAAAAAATTGACTCCTCAAGAGATGGAAGGTAGTACCTTTACAATTTCTAATTTAGGAATGTTTGGAATTGAAAGTTTTACATCAATTATTAATCAACCTAATTCTGCAATTCTGTCAGTTGGAGCAATAGTTCAAAAACCTGTTGTTAAAGAAGGTCAAATTGTAGTTGGAAATACTATGAAATTGACTTTAGCTTGTGATCACAGAACTGTAGATGGTGCTACGGGAGCTCAATTCCTTCAAACACTTAAGGCATATGTTGAAAATCCAGTAACAATGTTTGTATAAACATTACAATCTAAATATTAAATCCTGCCATGTGCAGGATTTTTTTTTATATTAACTATTAATTATTTCTAATGAAAAATTTTTTCATATTACTATTCTTATTAACTCATGTTAGTTATGCCCAAAAAGCTATTGGAATTCAAGATTTATCCAAAGATTTAGAAAAAACAGTCACATACCTAGCTTCAGATAAATTAAACGGAAGAAAAACAGGAACAAAAGGTATAGAAATGGCAGCAAAGTATATTGAAGATTATTTCAATACAAATGGCGTTCTTCCATACTTTGATAATTACAGACATCATTTTAAAGATGCATTTAAATTAAAAAAATTAAATGCATACAATGTGGTTGGATACGTTAAAGGAGTAGATCCAGATTTACAAAAGGAGATTATTGTTGTTGGTGCGCACTATGACCATATAGGAAGAATACAATCTAATACAAATGACACTATAGCTAACGGGGCCAATGATAATGCCTCCGGGACTGCTGCCGTTATGAGCTTAGCTCGTTATTTTGCAGAGCGTAAATCTAACAAAAGGTCCTTGTTATTTGTGTTGTTTTCTGCAGAGGAAATGGGTTTATTAGGTTCAAAATATTTAGCTAAAGAATTAAAGATTCAAGGCACAAATATTTACACTGTATTGAATTTCGAAATGATTGGAGTACCAATGATTGATAAAAATTATAAAACGTATTTAACAGGCTACGAAAATTCTAATATGGCGCAATTGATCAATGAATATTCTGGACAAAATTTAGTAGGATTTCTTCCACAAGCTAAATCTTATCAGCTTTTTCAAAGGTCTGATAATTTTCCTTTTTATCAGGAATTTAGTATACCATCACAAACTATCTCTACTTTTGATTTTACTAATTTTGAATTTTACCATCAAGTAGGTGATGAGTCTCAATTATTAGATTACAAACATATGGCTGAAATTGTATCAGGATTTATCAGGGTGATTCATAAAATGAGTAATTCTAAAAACAAAGAAATTTATCTCAATGAATAATATTATAATAACAGGAACAAGTAGAGGGATTGGATTTGAGTTAGTCAAATTGTTTTCAAAAGCTGGATATAATGTCCTAGCACTTTCGCGAAATACTTCAAAAATAGAAGATGAAAATTTGTCCCAAGTAACTTCTATGCCATTCGATTTATTAGATAGTAAAGCCTATTCAAAGGTGGGCACATTTATTTTAGAAACTTGGAATGGTAATGTTGACTATTTAGTTAATAATGCGGGGTGCTTAATCAATAAGCCATTTCATGAAACGACTATTGGTGATTTTGATAAAGTTTATAGAACCAATGTTTATGGAGTTAGTGAAATGATTAGAACTTGCATACCGTATTTTACTGATAAAGCCCATGTGGTTACAATAAGTTCAATGGGTGGTGTTCAGGGCAGTATGAAATTTCCTGGTCTATCAGCATACAGTTCTAGTAAAGGAGCAGTAATAACTTTAACTGAATTATTAGCTGAAGAATATAAATCACAAAATATAGCTTTTAATGTGTTAGCAATTGGTGCAGTTCAAACAGAAATGTTAGAGGAAGCATTTCCGGGGTATGAAGCACCTTTAAAACCTATTGAAATGGCAGAATATATATATGATTTCACCATTAATGGAAAAAAGTTTTTCAATGGTAAGTTAATACAGGTATCAAGCACTACCCCTTAACACTATAATATGAATTCTAGAAAGTTTAAATGTGTCATTTTTGACTGCGATGGTGTACTAGTAGATAGCGAAATCATAAGTAATACCGTTTTGGTAGATATGGCTAATACGTTTGGTGCCAAATTAAATTATGATGAAGCTTTAGAAATGTTTCGTGGTAAGTCAATGAATTTATGTTTAGAGATTATTGAGGCACGAATACAATCGCCATTGCCAAATGATTTTGAAAAAAACTACAGAGCTCAAACAGCATTGGCTTTTAAAAAAGATATACAAGCAGTAGAAGGTGTAAAAACATTAGTCGAACAGCTTAAAGTTCCTTTTTGTGTAGCTTCTAGCGGTCCAGAACATAAAATAAAATTAAACCTATCACTCACAGGTTTAATTAGTCATTTTGAAAACAAAATGTTTAGCTGTTATGGAATTCAAAAGTGGAAGCCAGATCCTGGGGTTTTTATCTGGGCTGCAGAAACAATGGGTTTTAATATTGATGAATGTGTGGTTGTAGAAGATACATTAACTGGTGTGACAGCAGCGAAAAATGGGGGTTTTTTTACCATTGGTTATTCAGAACGAGATGTAAATAATACTTTAATTTCAAAAGCCGATGTTACTTTTAAAACAATGGCTGAGGTTCAAGAATTTTTGAATAATCATACATGATGGTTAATCATTCCCACATAAAATCTTTTTTACCATCACAAAGTATTGATTACGTTTTTTCTGTAATAGCAGGTATTTCAGTGCCTTTTAAAATTGAAATTAAGAAACAGAGAAAGACCTGTTATGGAGACTATAGACGTTATTCTAATGGAAATCATAAAATATCTCTTAATAATAATCTTAAGCCTGAGGCATTTTTATTAACATTACTTCATGAGATAGCTCATTTAGTTACGTTTTTAAAGTATGGGAGAACTGTTAAACCTCATGGGACTGAGTGGAAACTAAACTATAAGATGTTGATGTTGCCATTGATTAATGATTGTGTTTTTAATACAAAACTGTTGCCATTAATAGCAAATCACTTTAAAAATCCCAAAGCATCTATAGATAGTAACCATCAATTGTCGCTTTTACTTAAAGGTGAAATATTAAATCCTTCAAAAAAATTTGTATTCCAAATTGAAAATGGCTCTATTTTTACAGTTGATAAAAAGCGTAAATTTGTTAAAGAAGGCAAAAAAACTAAAAGAGTGGTTTGTAAAGATTTAGAATCGGGTAAGCGTTATCTTTTTCATCCCAATATAGAAGTTGAATTAGTAAAATAGATTACTATGGAAGAAACTAAATTTAATTTTTCTGAAGAACAAACAGAAGACCAAAAAGTAGAGCAATCTAAAGAGGCCGTTAAACAGGATGCCAAAGGGCTTTGGTTAAGCACTAAGACTTACATCAAAGATTTACTTGATTTTAGAGAGGATACTGACCGCGAAGCTACAATAGATGCTATTAAAAGTGATATTGCATTTAGAGGAGCTACCGCATGGATTCTGGTCTGTTCCATTTTTGTGGCATCTATTGGATTAAATGCCAATTCAACAGCAGTAGTTATTGGAGCCATGTTAATTTCCCCGTTAATGGGTCCTATTTTGGGTGTAGGAATGTCTATAGCTATCAATGATATTGATACGTTAAAGAAGTCATTAATAAACTTAGGAACAATGATTGCCCTGAGTTTGATTACTGCTTACTTGTTTTTTGCTTTATTTCCATTGAGTGAGGAAAATTCTGAGCTATTAGGGCGTGTTAAACCTGATATAAGAGATGTTTTAATTGCTTTTTTTGGCGGATCAGCGTTAATTATAGCAAGAACTAAAAAAGGGACAATAGCATCCGTTATTTTTGGAGTTGCGATAGCCACAGCTTTAATGCCTCCATTATGTACTGCAGGTTATGGTCTAGCCACGGCCAATTGGAAGTTTTTTAGAGGGGCTATGTATTTATTTACTATCAACACCATTTTTATTGCTCTAGCTACATTTTTGGTGCTTAAGCTATTGCGTTTTCCAATGATTCGTTATGTGAATTCTAAAAAAAGAAAACGTATTGCTCAATTGGCTTCTCTTTTAGCACTTATTGTAATGATTCCTGCAGGAATAACTTTTTGGAGCGTACTCAAAGAAAGTCGTTTTAAAATTGATGCCAAAGCATTTATTAAAAGTGAATTAAAAGGACTGCCACATGAAAAATATATTGCAGATAATGCCCAGTATATCTATAGTGTTGATGGCCCTTCTAAAATAGAATTAACTACATTGGGTTCAGATATTATTCCTGAGCAAACAATTTCAATTTTAACTAACAGACTTTTCTCATATCCTGCTTTGAAAAATACCATTTTAGAAGTTAATCAGTATGAGGGAGTCAATAATTTAGAGTACATGGAAGAATTGCGCTCCAGAGATTCCTTGGACTTATTATCCCATAGGCAACAAATTGAACTGCTTAAAAGCAGAGTATTAAATTTAAAGACATTAGAACGACACCAAATTCCATTTTTAAATGTTGCACAAGAGGTTAGAATAAACTATCCAGAAATAGCCTCATTTACCTATGCTAAAGAAATTTCTTATGATTTTGAAACTGTTGATACCTTGATTGTTTTTAAGGTCAATTGGAATGACTCACTTATTGATACAGATAAGAGGCTTATTCAAAAAAATAAGCTAAAGAATTGGTTAAAATTCAAATTAAAACTAGATACGTTGATTGTAAATTAATGACTAAGGTACTTAGTCATTAATATACATTTTTCTGACCTTCTTGAATAGTTTAGAGGAGTATACAAAGTCTGTGACATCTGAATTGTCTGTTTTAAAAATATTTTTTTTAGTCCCTTCCCATGCTTTATGACCATCTTTTAGAAAAAGTATTTTTTCACCTATTTCCATAACTGAATTCATATCATGAGTATTGATAACTGTGGTAATATTAAATTCATTAGTAATCTCATTAATTAGGGTGTCAATAACTATAGCTGTTTTTGGATCCAATCCTGAGTTAGGTTCGTCACAAAATAAATATTTTGGGTTATTTACAATAGCCCTAGCAATAGCAACACGTTTTTGCATCCCTCCTGAGGCTTCACTGGGAAATTTATAATGCGCATCATTAAGATTTACTCTTTTTAAAACAACATCTGCCTTGGCTTCCATTTCTTTTGTGCTTAGTTTGGTGAACATTCTTAACGGAAACATTACATTTTCAAGTATGGTCATGGAATCAAACAGAGCACTGCCTTGGAATACCATTCCCATTTTTGATCGTAATTCCCTTTTTTGATCTATGTTAAGTGTCGTATATGTATTGTTGTTGTAGGCAATTGTTCCTGAATCAGGATTCATCAAACCCAGTAAACATTTAAGAAAAACAGTTTTCCCAGAGCCACTTTGACCAATGATTAGATTTGTTTTGCCTTTATCGAAAGTTGTTGAAATTCCTTTCAAAACATTAGTTTCTCCAAAGGATTTTTTGATGTCTGTAACTTGAATCATCAGCTAAGAAGCATTTGAGTTAAAATATAATTTAGTAAAATTATTACAACACTAGTCCATACAAATGAAGTGGTGCTAGCCTTTCCAACTTCAAGTGCGCCTCCTTTCATATAATAACCGAAGAATGAGGGTATAGTTGCAAGTAAGAAAGCAAATACAAAAGTTTTTATGAAAGCATAGGTAATGTGAAATGGGATAAAATCGGTTTGAATCCCCAATATGTAATCATCAATAGAACTAAACCCTCCAACAACACATGCAGCCATTCCTCCTATAATTCCTAAAAACATGGCAACCGATATTACAAATGGATATAGCATTAAAGCAACTAACTTAGGAAAAACTAAATAATTGATTGAATTAATTCCCATAACTTCTAGAGCATCAATTTGCTCAGTAACTCTCATGGTTCCAATACTTGATGTTATGAAAGAACCTACTTTTCCTGCCATAATTACAGAAATAAATGTGGGGGCAAACTCCAATATAACGGATTGACGTGTTGCAAAACCTACAAGATATTTTGGAATCAAAGGATTTGAAATATTTAAAGCTGTTTGGATAGTAATAACGCCACCCACAAAAAATGAAATAAAAGATACAATTCCTATAGAATTGATAATAAGGTCGTCAATATCTTTTAAAATCAAAGTTTTCATTACAGACCACTTAGTGGGTTTGTTAAACATTTCTTTGATCATTAAAAAATAGGCGCCAATATTGGAAAGGTATTTCATAGCTTTATTTATAATGCTAATTTATAAAAATCATTGTGTTATTTAACTTTAATTTACGCTTTGGTTGTATGGATTCCTTATTTTTGCGAAACTTAATTTTGGATATGAATAAGCTTTTTTCAATAATTTCTTTTGTTATAATTTTTGGCACTTCTTCTTATGCTTTTCAGTATAGTAAGTCTCAAAAACCTCAAATTAATAATAAGCCTAAATTGGTTGTTGGAATTGTAGTAGATCAAATGCGATTTGATTATCTAACAAGATTCAATTCAAAATTTGGAGAAGGTGGTTTTAAACGTCTACAAAACGAAGGCTTTAATTGTAAGAATAATCATTTTAATTACATCCCTACATATACTGGGCCAGGACATGCATCAATATATACAGGGACTATACCAAAATATCATGGTATAATTGCTAATAATTGGTTTGATAAATTTAATTCAAAGAAAGTATATTGTGCCTCTGATAATTCAGTGGTTTCCGTAGGAGTGGAAAATGTAATAGATGGCAAAAGATCTCCACATAGATTATTGTCTACCACTTTTGCTGACGAAAATAAATTATTTCATCAAGGACGTTCAAAATCTATTGGAATTTCAATTAAGGATAGGGGTTCTATACTATCTATTGGTCATACAGCTGACGCAGCCTATTGGTTTTTTGGTAAAGATGAAGGTAAGTGGATTACAAGTTCTTACTATATGGATAAACTTCCTGATTGGGTAAGTGAATTTAATAACTCTAATAAAATTGAATCCTATTTAAAGGAATGGGATACATTTTACCCTATTGAGAAGTATACTGAAAGTGGTAAAGATCTAAACAATTATGAAAATACTTTCGTTTCAAAACAAAATGCCGTCTTTCCATATGATTTAAAAAAGTTAGCGCCACTAAATGGAAATTTTGATATTTTAAAAAATACTCCTTATGGAAATTCAATTGTTACAGATTTTGCTATTGAAACAATTAAAAACGAGTCATTAGGTGAAGATGAGTTTACAGATGTTCTAACAGTAAGCTTTTCTTCAACAGATTATGTAGGTCATAAATTTGGGGTTAATTCTAAAGAAATTCAAGATACCTATATCAGGTTAGATAAAGAATTAGAAAGGTTTTTAAATTTTTTAGATAGTAAAGTGGGTATTGGTAATTATACGTTATTTCTAACAGCAGATCACGGAGCAGTTGATGTGCCGCAGTACTTGAGGGATAATAAGGTTCCAGCTGGTTATTCCCAAGCTAAAGATTTGAAAAGCAAATTAGACCTTTTTCTTTTAAAAACATTTGGAGTGAGTACCCTTATTAAAAACATGAGTAATAATCAGATTTTTATAAATAAATCTTCAGCCTTAAAAGAGGGAATTGACTATAGAAATGTCATACAAGCAATAGTTGATGAGCTAATCAATTATCCTTCGGTTTATAGAGTTTTTTCATCTAATCAATTAAACGAAGCCTCGTATAATTTTGGTGTCGAAGCCTTAGTGCAAAATGGATATAATCAAAAATTTTCTGGTGATGTTGTTTATGTACTAAATCCTGCGACACTTTCCTACGGTAAGAAAGGCTCTTCTCACGGTTCAGGTTTTAATTATGATACTCATGTTCCGTTGCTATTTTTTGGCGCAGGAATAAAACAAGGCGAAACTTATGAGAAAACAGTTATACCTGATATTGCACCAACAATTTCAAGTTTATTAGGAATTAGTTTTCCAAATATGGCAACTGGAAGACCGCTTTCTGAAGTCTTAAAATAATTTTGAAAAAACACCTTTCCAGCGTGTTTTTCTTATAAATTTCCCCTGACTAGGATCAACAATGTATGGTTTATTTTTAGTCAAAGCGTTAAAATAGCCTATCATATAATCCAATATGATTGAAGATTTATTTTTTTTAAATGCCATTTTAATCCCGGTGATAAATGTTAAAATAAAATGCATTCTCATTTTATACATAGCCTCACCTTGTAGTTTTTTTGAGCCTTTGCTGTAAGATTTTCCTGTGACTTTAAGATGTTTGACATGCAGCGTATCATCTGTTAGTGTCTCCCAATTATAATAACTTGCCAATAATTCATCAACAGTATCCCAGCCTATTGTTGGTTTAAGTCCACCAATTTCTTTATAACAACCTCTACGATATGCTTTTAAAGCTCCTCTAATATGTGATTTATTAGTAACGTCCTCTAAAACCCAATTATCATTTGATTTAATGTAACAAAAACCGGACACCATACCAAGTTTAGGATTGTTATCAAAATGGGAAACAATAGCAGATAAATAGTTTTTTTCAAAAATTAAATCTGCATCAAACTTACAAATGATATCATATTCAGTTTTAATAGTTTCAAACCCCTTTAAAAATGCATTAACAATTTTACTTCCTGGAATATGCTTGTCCTCAGAAATAAGATTGATAGCTTCAATCCATTCATAGTTATCTGCATAATTTGATATGATTTCACCAGTGGTATCAGTAGAATTGTCATTAACGAGCACCAACTTAAAAGGTCTTAAGCTTTGATTAATCAAGGATTCAACTGTTTTTGCTAAATACAATTCCTCATTATGAGCTGGTATTACAATACAAATTTTCAAAGTCTAATTATTTTCTTTTAGCAATGACTAAGTAATATCTGGGAATAAATAATCTTAATAGAGGTCTAATTCCAATTTTTTTGGTTGGATTAGTGAATTTTTTACGGTCAATAATTTCCCATCCAGACTTTTCTAACAACCAGTCTAATTGCCAATCCTCAAACTCGTGAAAATGTTTATCTCTTAGATCACTTTTACTTTTATAAGCTTTGGAAAACCATAGTCTTAAGGGTATACTTAAAACAATAATATTTGACTTAATACTTTTAAGAACTTCATAGGGTGATAAGAGATGCTCTAAAATTTCAAAAGCCGTTGTTACTTCAGTCTGGGAGTTTAAAATCACGGATCTGTCTTCATCTAAATCCTCACCATTTGTATTGCTTACTAAATAACCTTCTTTTCGCATCAAATCGGATAATGGATTATTAACTCCTAGGTCCAAAATTGACAAATTGGTTGCAATGTGTTTTTTAAGAAAGTTAAGCGTTATTCTAAATCTTTTAGAGGGATATGATTTTTCGTACATAATTAATATTTATATACAATCGCGTTGATATGCATACCTGCTCCAACACTAGCAAAAATATATATATCTCCTTTATTGAGCGCGTGGTCTTCTAATTGATTTTGTTTGACTAAATCAAATAATGTAGGTATAGTCGCTACAGAACTATTTCCTAATTTTTGAATACTCATAGGCATCACATGGTCAGGAGCTGGTGTTTTAAAAAGTCTATAAAAACGCTTTAAGATAGCTTCATCCATTTTTTCGTTAGCCTGATGTATAAATATTTTTTTTACATTTTTTATATCTTCACCACTACTGTCAAGGCAAGCTTTCATTGCTTTTGGAACCTCGGTCAATGCGAATTCATAAATTTTTCTGCCCTCCATTTTTATGTAACGGGTGGCATCGTTATTTTTTTTGTAAGATTCTCCAAACCCTAAATAATACACCTCGTCATAAGAGAATGTTGCAGTTTCATGACTTAAAATACCTCCATCTTCATCAGTTTTTGAAATGATTGAAGCACCAGCACCATCAGAGAAAATCATGGCGTCTCTATCGTGAGAGTCAACAACTCTTGATAGAGTTTCAGTACCAATTACCAAACAATTTTTTGCTAAACCTGCTTTTATGAAAGCATTAGCTTGTATAACTCCTTCAACCCATCCTGGACAACCAAACAAAATATCATAGGCTACACATTTAGGGTTTTTAATTTTAAGAAGGTGTTTAATCCGAGATGATAAACTAGGAAGAAGATCGCTTTGATTATGGTTGTATTTTACATCACCAAAATTGTGGGCAACAATAATATAATCCAAAGATTCCTTGTCAATTTCAGCATCTTCAATTGCTTTTTGTGCTGCTAAAAACCCAATATCAGAAGCATTTAAATTAGAAGAGGCATATCTTCGTTCTCTAATTCCTGTTATGGCTTCAAATTTTTCAATAATGGTTTCATTGTCATTATCAATAGATGAGCCATCAGCATTTTTAAAATTATGATTTAAAAAATTTTTATTAGGAATTATTTGAGAGGGGATATAGCTGCCTGTTCCAATTATCTTTACTGACATGTTCTGAATTTAATTCGGATAAAAGTATAAAACTAATTTGTTAAATCAAATTCCAAGGGTGAGCGATGATTTATGAAGACAAATAAAAAAGACCTCTTGTAAAAGAGGCCTTTATTTTACGCATAAGTTTCAACTTTTGGACATGAACATATCAGGTTCCTATCTCCAAAGGCATCATCTACTCTTCTTACTGAAGGCCAAAATTTATTATCTCTAACAAAATCAAGTGGAAAAGCAGCCTCTTCTCTAGTATAAGGAAAATCCCATTCATTACTCGTAATCATTTCAAGTGTGTGTGGGGCATTTTTAAGAAGATTGTTAGGTAATTCTTTAGATACAATTTCAATTTCTGTTCTTATACTAATCATAGCATCACAAAATCTATCAATCTCTGCCTTACTTTCGCTTTCTGTAGGCTCAATCATCATAGTGCCGGCAACTGGAAACGAAACCGTAGGGGCGTGAAACCCATAGTCCATTAGACGTTTAGCAATATCGGTTACTTCGATACCCTTTTCTTTAAAAGGTCTGCAGTCTATTATCATTTCGTGAGCAGCTCTACCGCATTCACCTGTATATAAAGTTTCAAAATATCCTTTAAGACGTTCTTTAATATAGTTAGCATTAAGAATTGCAATTTCAGTAGAATACTTAAGCCCTTTTGCGCCAAGCATTTTAATATATCCATATGAAATTAAACATGCTAAGGCTGATCCAAAAGGTGCTGAAGAAATCGCTTCAATAGCTAATTCTCCTCCAACTGCTTGTACCGGATTGGATGGTAAAAATGGAACCAATTGCTTAGCTACACAAATAGGACCAACTCCTGGACCGCCCCCTCCATGAGGTATGGCAAATGTTTTATGAAGATTAAGATGACAAACATCAGCACCAATTCTACCAGGATTTGTTAAACCAACTTGAGCATTCATGTTAGCACCATCCATGTAAACTTGTCCACCAAAATCATGAATTGTTTGTGTAATTTCTTTGATGTCAGATTCATAAACACCATGTGTTGAGGGATAAGTAACCATTAAAGCGGCCAAATTATCTTTATGTGCTTCAGCCTTTTCTCTTAAATCTTGAACATCTATATTACCCTCTTCAGTAGCTTTTGTAACAACAACCTTCATGCCAGCCATTACAGCGCTAGCAGGATTTGTACCATGTGCAGATGAGGGGATTAGACAAATATTTCTGTGGGCGTCACCTCTAGACTCATGGTAAGCTTTAATAACCATAAGACCAGCATATTCTCCTTGAGCTCCAGAGTTAGGTTGTAGAGATGTGGCTGCAAAACCAGTAATTTCAGTTAATTGGTTTTCTAGAGTTTTTAAAACTTTATGATATCCTTCTGTTTGATTTTTTGGAGCGAAAGGATGTATATTACCCCATTTTGGCCAACTTAAAGGAAGCATTTCAGAAGCTGCATTAAGCTTCATTGTACATGACCCTAATGAGATCATTGAATGATTTAACGATAAATCTTTTCTTTCAAGTCTTTTTATGTATCTCATGAGCTCAGTTTCTGAATGATATGTATTAAATATCTCTGAAGTCATGTAGGTAGTCTGTCTCTCAAGATGCTGAGGTAAAGATGAAAAATAGGGTTCTTTTTTATCAGCAGTTTTTTGAGTGGCTTTTTCAAAAATTGTAATTATTGATTTCAAATCATCTTCATTGGTGGTTTCATTAATTGCAATTACAACAGAAGAATTATCTGGATAATAAAAGTTTATTTTCTCAGCTTCAGCAAGGGGTTTTATATTGTTAACATCAGCTTCTATATGAAGTGTATCAAAGAATGAGTTGTTTTTAATCGTTAAGCCTAGAGAATTTAAAGCATTGTAAAGCGATTTTGTTTGCGTATTTATTTTAGATGCAATAAACTTTAGCCCTTTGGGACCATGATAAACAGCATACATTCCTGCCATAACTGCTAAAAGAACTTGAGCAGTACAGATATTTGATGTAGCTCGATCTCTTTTAATGTGTTGCTCTCTGGTTTGTAGAGCCATTCTTAAAGCTTGTTTACCGTTAACATCTTTGGAAACTCCAATAATTCTACCTGGGATGTCACGCTTGTATGCCTCTCTAGTAGCAAAGAAGGCCGCATGTGGCCCACCGTACCCCATTGGAATTCCAAATCTTTGCGTGGTTCCCACAACTACATCTGCCCCAAAGTGCCCAGGAGCCTCTAATAGCGTTAAACTTAAAAGGTCAGCACAAATAGCAATTTTAATTTCTAAAGCATTCGCAATTTCAATTAACTGTGTCAAATTAGAAATCCCCCCGTGTTTACCAGTATATTGATAAATGGCTCCAAAAAAATCTTCATTTAGAGAGAATTCATTTTCATCTCCACAGATAATTTCTATTCCAATTGGCTTAGCTCTAGTTTGAAGTACGGCAAGTGTTTGTGGTAATATTTTATGAGAAACAAAAAATTTATTTATGCCCTGTTTTTTCTGATTTCTTGTTCTAACTGCAAACATTAAACTCATGGCCTCAGCAGCAGCAGTTCCTTCATCCAAAAGCGAGGCATTGGCTAATTCCATTCCCGTAAGATCAGTGACCATAGTCTGGAAATTCAAAAGCGCTTCTAAACGTCCCTGAGCTATTTCTGCTTGGTATGGGGTGTAAGCTGTATACCAACCTGGGTTTTCAAGAATATTACGTTGAATGACAGCTGGTAGTATACTTGGGTGGTAACCAAGTCCAATGTATGATTTAAAAATTTGATTGAGTTCTGATAAGGCATGAATATGCTCAAGATATTCATGTTCACTCATAGCATTATCTAATTGTAATTCTTTTTCAAGTTTAATTCCGTCCGGTAAAGTTTCATGAATTAATTGGTTAATTGAATCTAAACCAATGGCTTCTAACATAGCATTTGCATCAACTGTATTAACCCCAATATGTCTGCTCGAAAAGGAATTTGTATTCATTTTAATAACTCTTTTTTTGCAAAAATAGTTAATTAAAAAGCATGTTTTCAAATCAATAATAAAACTTTTCAACTTTAAATTAAGGTTATTAACAGTTTAATTATTTTTGAATGTGAATTTAATCAAAAAAATATCAGATTTATATATCAATGGTAGTATTCATGTGGCACTTTCTTGTTATGCGTTGACATGGATTTCATTTATTGAACTGGGAATAGATTACAACGAAAATCTCTTGTATTTTATTTTTTATGCAACCATTTCAGGGTATAATTTTGTCAAATTTTTTGGGGTAGCTAAATTTCATCATAGGTCCTTAACACGAGCTTTAAAGTGGATTCAAATTTTATCACTTGTGTCAACTATAGCAATGTTTTATTATTTCTTGGAATTAAAAAATTCAATCAAGTTTTTGATTTTTACAATGTTTATATTGACTTTGATTTATGCATTACCTTTATTTCCAAATCATAATAAAAGAAAAGAGAACCTTCGAAATATTCATGGTGTTAAAGTATACATAATAGCTATAGTTTGGGCAACAGTTACCTATGTATTACCTCTTTACCATTTGAATAAAGATATAAGCTTTAACAATTATATAGGTATACTTAATAGGTTTTTATTTATTTTATTATTCATGCTTCCATTTGAGTTAAGAGACTTAAAAAATGATAACCCTAACTTAGGAACAATACCTCAACTCATAGGAGTTAAAGGAACCAAACAACTTTCTGTTTGGCTGACATTAGTAATAATAGCATTAAGTATAATCAATGTTACAAACTACAAGCATTTAATAATAGCAATTATTTTTGTTATGATAACAATGACTACCATCTTGATGTACAGTAACAAGAAATCAAGACTTTACACCGCATTTTTTGTAGAAAGTTTACCAATATTTTGGTTATTGACCTTACTGTCCTTTTAGATAAATAGATAAATAAGTTTTAAACCTCTAATCCAGATCTTTTAATCAAAGCTTTAGTGTCTGCTTTTCTTCCTCTAAATTTTAAATACAAATGCTCTGGGTCTTCTGTATTTCCCTTAGATAATATGAAATTTTTGAATTGGTTTGCTATGGTTTTATTGAAAATACCAGATGATTTAAAATAAGCAAAAGCATCAGCGTCAAGAACTTCAGACCATTTGTAACTATAATAACCAGCAGAATAACCACCTTGAAAGATATGAGAAAAAGAAGTACTCATTGCGGTGTCAGATTCATCTGCTAATAGCTTAGTTGAACTAAAAGCAATATCCTCAATTGTTTTTAAAGATTTTGTTTCATCAGGAAGTGAACTATGCCAATGCATATCCAGTAAGCCAAAACTGATCTGTCTAACTGTTTGAATGCCCTCATTAAATGTAGACGCTTCTTTAATTTTATCAACTAAGTCCATTGGAATAGCTTCCGAGCTATCAAAGTGTTTCGCAAAATAGGCTAGGGCTTCTTCCTCAAAACACCAATTTTCCATAATCTGACTTGGTAATTCAACGAAATCCCAAGAAACATTAGTGCCAGAGAGACTTGGATAAGTAGTATTAGCTAACATACCGTGTAGGGCATGTCCAAATTCGTGAAATAATGTAGTGACTTCATTAAAAGTAAGTAATGATGGTTTTGATTTTGTAGGTTTTGAGAAATTACAAACAATTGAAATGTGAGGTCTTTCGTTTACATCATCTTTTACGAATTGTGATTTGTAAGAGGTCATCCATGCCCCATTTCTTTTTCCATGTCTAGGGAAAAAATCAGTGTAAAACAATGCTGTAAAATTACCATCATTATCAGTGACCTCATAACAAGTTACGTCTGCGTGATAAACATCAATATCAGATCGTTTTTTAAAATTGAGATCGTAAAGAATATGAGCAATTTTAAAAGCACCTTCAAGCACATTTTCAAGCATGAAGTATGGCTTTAGAAGTTCATCGTTTAATTGAAATTTTTGCTGCTTTAATTTCTCACTGTAATAAGCAGTATCCCATTTTTGGAAATCTTTTATATCATGTAATTCTGATGCGAGATTTTTGATTTGTTCAAGTTGCCTTTCAGCAGCAGGTTTTGCTTTTTTTAATAGATTATTTAGAAAAGAATTTACCTGTTCAGGGTTTTTAGCCATACGTTCTTCTAAAACAAAATCTGCATGACTTTTATACCCTAATAAATTCGCTCTTAGATGTCTTAATTTTGAGATTCTAAATACAATATCTTCATTATTGTATGAATTGTTTTGGTATCCTTTTTTGCCATTTGCAATTGCTAAATGTTTTCTTAATGCTCTATTATCAGAGTAGGTCATAAAAGGAACATAGCTAGGATAATCTAGAGTAAATACCCATCCTTCTTTAGACTTTGATTCAGCTAAAAGTTTTGCGGCTTCAACTATTGATTCTGGTAGACCTGATAAATCTTTTTTGTCAGTTATATGCAATTCAAAGTTGTTAGTCTCAGCTAATACATTTTCACCAAATTTTAGGCTTAATTGACTTAGTTCTTTATCAATAGCTCTAAGTTTTAGTTTGTCATCCTCATTGAGATTTGATCCATTCCTAACGAAGGATTTATATTTTTTTTCTAGTAATCTTTGTTGTTCATTGTTTAAGTCAAATTCACTTTGATTTTCAAAGACATTTTTTATTCTTTTAAATAGGATTGGATTAAGGGTAATATCGTTTGAAAACTCAGATAATAATGGTGATATTTCTTGTGCAATTTTCTGAATATCTGGGTTAGTTTCAGCAGCATTCAAATTAAAAAATAAGCTGGTCAACCTGCTTAAATGAAGTCCAGAAAATTCCATGGCTTCAATTGTGTTAGTGAAATTTGGAGTTTCTGAAATTGAACAGATTTTTTCTATTTCATCTTTGGCTTGTTCAATAGCACGTTTAATTGATGGAAGGAAAAATTCAGTTTTAATAGCTTTAAAGGGTGCTGCATTAAAAGGCCCTTCAAATTGCACATCTAAAATGTTCATAATTACCAATTATTTTAAATCTTTGGCAGAGGTTTCTACTTTAAGCTTTAAGCCTTCTTTATAGGCTATAATTTTATCTAAAACACATTTGTCCGAACTGCCTATAATTTGGGCCGCTAAGATTCCGGCATTTTTTGCTCCATTTAAAGCAACTGTGGCAACTGGGACTCCTCCAGGCATTTGAAGAATAGACAAAACAGAATCCCATCCATCTATAGAGTTTGAGCTTTTCACAGGGACTCCAATAACAGGTAGTGGTGAAAGGGAAGCAACCATTCCAGGAAGGTGAGCGGCACCACCAGCACCAGCAATAATGACATTGATTCCTCTTTGATGCGCAGATTTACCGTACTCAAATAATTTCTCAGGAGTCCTATGGGCTGATACAATATCTACTTCTATTTCAATATCAAATCCTTTCAAAATTTCGATAGCATCTTGCATAACAGGAAGATCACTTTTACTTCCCATGATTATTCCAACTTTGCTCATAATTACTTACTTATTACGTTTATAGTTTCTTTGACTTCTTTAGCAATTTCCCTTGCGGTTTGAATATTTTCGTTAACAATAGTTACATGGCCCATTTTCCTGAAAGGGCGTGTTGTTTTTTTACCATAAATATGAGGTGTTACGCCTTTTAGATTTAGGATTTTATCAATATTTTCATAAAACACTTCACCATTGTGATTTTCACTTCCAACCAAATTAACCATTATTCCGGGAGCTTTACTTTCTGTAGATCCTAGTGGTAAATTAAGAATTGCTCTGATATGTTGTTCAAATTGAGAAGTGTAACTCGCTTCAATAGAGTAGTGGCCAGAGTTGTGAGGTCTGGGTGCTACTTCGTTAACTAAAATTTCATCAGTTTTAGTTTGAAACATTTCAACAGCTAATAAGCCAACATGATTGTATGCTTTGGCCACCTTCTCTGCGGTTTCTTGAGCTTTGTTAGCTATATCATCTGATATTCTGGCCGGACATATGACATACTCAACTTGATTAGCCTCTGGATGAAATTCCATTTCTACAACTGGATATGTTTTTATATCTCCTTGACTATTTCTTGATACTATTACTGCTAACTCATTCTCAAAATCAACAAGCGTTTCAGCGATACATTCAACATCTGTCAGTGAAGCTAAATCTTCACTATTTCTAACTATTTTAACTCCTGTCCCGTCATAACCAAACTCAGTAGATTTCCATACAAAAGGAAGAGAAACTATTTTACTATTGATAGCTTCTTTTAAATCTGTTAATGAATTGTATACTGTGAAAGGAGCAGTAGGGATGTCATTAATATCATAAAATTGTTTTTGTCTCCCTTTATTTCGGATCTTCTCAAGCACATCAGGCTGAGGATAAACTTTTAGGCCTTCTAATTCTAATTGTTTCAAGGCTTCAATATTGATGTTTTCGATTTCAACAGTTAGAAGATCAATATCTTTCCCAAAATTATAGACCGTTTCATAGTCCATTAAGTCTCCCTGAATAAACTCGTTGGCACTAATTTTACAAGGGGCCTCATTACTTGGATCAAGTACTTTAGTATAGATATCAAATTTTCTAGTTTCACTAAGAAGCATTTTACCAAGTTGACCTCCACCAAGTATGCCTAGTTTAAAAGTTGACGAGAAATAATCCATAGTTTAAAAATATCTGACAAAAATACATTTAAAAATGAAATCCTGCTTAAAATCATAATTCAAAAAATGGGTTACATCAATCAATTATCTATCTTTGTGCACTAATTAAGACAAATACAATTGCTAAAGCTAGACGATTTATACTTCAAACCCTTTATATCTCAGAATGAAATCCAAGCTGTAGTTAAATCTATGGCTACAAAAATTTACGATTTCTACAAGGACGATATCCCGGTCTTCATTGGTGTTATGAATGGGTCATTTATGTTTGTTAGTGACTTTATGAAGTATTATCCTGGGCAATGTGAAGTTTCTTTCATTAAACTGGCCTCTTATGACGGCCTTAAGTCGTCTGATGATATTCAACGTCTTGTTGGTATCTCTCAAAATTTATCTGGTAGAAAGGTGATTATCTTAGAAGATATTATTGATTCAGGCAGAACACTTAATGAGATTTATAGAATTTTCAATAATAAAAATGTTGCATCACTAGAGATCGCCAGTTTATTCTTCAAAGCAGAAGCCTACAAAAAAGATTTTAAAATACATTACATAGGTCAAAAAATACCCAACAAATTTATTGTAGGTTATGGCCTAGATTATAACGGCCTTGGCAGGAATTTGCCTGAGGTTTATCAATTAAAAACTACTCAGTACATGACAAATATTGTTTTATTCGGCCCTCCAGGTGCTGGTAAAGGAACTCAAGCAGAATTTCTTAAGAATAAATACAACTTAGTTCACATTTCTACAGGAGATGTGTTTAGATTTAATATTAAAAACGAAACAGAGCTAGGAATTTTGGCCAAATCATATATAGATAAAGGGGAATTAGTGCCAGATCAGGTTACTATAGACATGTTAAATGCAGAAGTTGAAAAAAATTCTGGGGCTAAAGGATTTATATTTGATGGATTTCCCAGGACTTCTGCTCAAGCTGCTGCTTTAGATATTCTACTTGCATCTAAGGATTCCTCAATAAGCGCTATGATTGCTCTTGAAGTAGAGGATGAGGTTTTAGTTGAACGCCTTCTTGAACGTGGTAAAACGAGTGGTAGACCAGATGATGCTGACGAAAACATCATAAGAAATAGGATAAAAGAGTATTATAATAAAACAGCTATTCTTAAAGATTTTTATACCAATCAAGAAAAGTTTTATGGTGTAGACGGGATAGGTTCTATCGAAGAAATTACAATTCGCTTAAGTAGCGTTATTGATCATCTTTAGTAAAACAATTTAATGACTGAGGGCAATTTTGTTGATTATGTAAAAGTACATGTAGCTTCTGGAAACGGAGGTAAAGGATCTGCGCACTTACATAGAGAAAAGTATATTGAAAAAGGAGGCCCAGATGGCGGTGATGGTGGTAGAGGAGGCCATGTTATTATTAGAGGAAATTCTAATAAATGGACCCTGTATCATTTAAAGTTTAAAAGACACTTTAAGGCAGGACATGGAGAACATGGAAGTAGTGGAAGAAGTACAGGAGCAGATGGTCAAGATGTATACATAGATGTGCCTCTAGGGACAGTTATTAAAGATACAGAAACAGACCAACTTTTATTTGAAATTACTGAAGACCATCAGGAAGAAATCATTGTAAAAGGGGGTATGGGAGGAAGAGGAAACTGGCATTTTAAAAGTCCTACTAATCAAACTCCTAGATACGCTCAACCTGGAACGCCTTCAGAAGAAAAAAAAATCACTATAGAGCTAAAGATTCTTGCTGATGTAGGTTTGGTTGGATTTCCTAATGCCGGAAAATCAACATTACTATCTGTTATGACCTCTGCAAAGCCAAAAATTGCAGATTATGAGTTTACTACACTTAAACCAAATCTTGGAATTGTAGAGTATAAAGATTATCAGTCCTTTGTCATGGCTGATATTCCTGGAATTATTGAAGGAGCTGCTGAGGGCAAAGGTTTAGGTCATTATTTCTTAAGACACATAGAGCGTAATTCAATCCTGTTATTTCTAATTCCAGCAGATGCTAATGATATAGCTAAGCAATATGAAATTCTAAATAGTGAATTAAAACGTTATAATCCTGAAATTTTAGATAAAGATCGGATTATTGTTGTTTCAAAATGTGATATGTTAGACGATGAATTAGAGTCTGAATTGAAAGTTGAACTAGAAAAAAAATTAGAAGAAGAATTCATACTTATTTCTTCTGTTTCACAAAAAGGTCTTATTACTTTAAAAGACAAATTATGGAAAATGCTTCATTAAATGCTATTTCCTAATTCTAATTAGAACTTTGCTTAAATTTATTTTTATATATTTTTTAATTACTTTTTCAACTTTTGGTCAGGAAAATGTTAAAGCTGTTGAAAATTTGATAGCAGAAAAGGATTATGAGGGAGCCAAAAAAAGTCTGGAGATGTTCATATCTAAAGGAGAACAGAATTTTTATGCTGTTGAATTATTAGGAGATGTATATGGGCATTTGAAGAAATGGGAGTTAGCTCAAAATCAATACGCTAAGCTTTTAGAATATGATAAAAGAAACGCTGATTATCATTATAAGTATGGGGGAGCTATAGCTATGCGGGCTCAAGAAATGAATAAGATAGCAGTGTTGCCACTAGTAAGTGAAATAAAAGAATCCTTTCAAAATGCCATAAGTTACAACCCCAAACACATAGATGCGAGATGGGCATTACTTCACTTATATTTAAAACTTCCTTTCGTTTTTGGAGGAGGAAATCAAAAGGCATTGCATCAAGCCAACGAAATAATGAAATTATCACCAGTAGATGGTTATCTCGCATTAGGTGTTGTGTATTCTCATAAAGAAGAATTTGAATTATCAGAACAAAATTTTATGTCGGCATTACATATAGGCCATTCAAAAGTTTGTTATTTATCTCTGTATGAACTTTATGAAAAAAACGAATATTTTTCAAAATCTTATGATATTCTTGTTGAAGGATATGAAAAAAATAAGACAAACGATTTTTTATTTTTACTTGCAAAATTATCCTATGATCATAAATTTAATTTGGCTAATGGATTAAATCATTTGAATAATTTTGTACTAGATTATAATTTTAAATCATCAAATTACACTTTACAAGAGGCTTATAATTTAAGGCAAGACTTATGTGAACTAAAGAAGAATCTCTGAAAATTAATTTAAAGTGATTATCAATTAAATCTTTCAATTAACAGTTTTATATTTACTTGAGTAATTAAACAACTATGAGGATTCATTTTATAGCTATTGGGGGGAGTGCAATGCATAACTTGGCAATAGCGCTTCACAATAAAGGATATATCATAACTGGAAGTGATGATACTATTTTTGAACCTTCAAAATCCAGATTGGAAGCAAGAGGGTTATTACCTTCAGAGTTTGGTTGGTTTGAAGATAAAATATCTTCTGAAATTGATGCTGTCATATTAGGAATGCATGCTAAGGCTGATAATCCTGAATTACTTAAGGCTAAAGCTTTGGGTTTAAAGGTGTATTCATATCCTGAATTTTTATTCGAACAATCAAAGCACAAAACAAGAGTCGTTATTGGTGGTAGTCACGGAAAAACTACAATTACATCAATGATTCTTCATGTGATGAATTATCACAATAGAGATGTTGATTTTATGGTGGGAGCTCAATTAGAAGGTTTTGATGTCATGGTAAAATTAACCGATGAAAGTGATTTTATAGTATTAGAAGGCGATGAATATTTGAGTTCACCACTAGATCCTAGACCTAAGTTTCACCTTTACAAGCCTAATATTGCACTTTTAAGCGGTATAGCATGGGATCATGTTAACGTATTTCCTACCATGGACGACTACATTAAACAATTTAAAATATTTATTGATTCTATAGTTGAGGGTGGAAGTTTAACTTTTAATGCTGAGGATAAAATTTTAGCGGAGATTGTTGCTGACTCTCAAAATCAGATACGAAAATTGAGCTATAATACTCCAGATTATTTTATTGAAAATGGGCAAACCTATATAAATACAGAAGAAGGGGAATTACCTGTTGAAGTTTTTGGAGCTCACAATCTTAATAATCTTGAAGGGGCAAAATGGATCTGTCAACACATGGGTATAGATGAGACTGATTTTTATGAAGCCATAACCTCGTTTAAAGGCGCGAGTAAACGACTAGAACTTATTGGTTTAGGAAAAAATTCAGCTATATTTAAGGACTTTGCACATTCTCCAAGTAAAGTAAAAGCAACTACACATGCTGTTAAAAGTCAGTTTCTTGATCGCGAATTAATAGCTTGTATTGAACTACACACATATAGTAGTTTAGATCCTGTATTTATAAAAGAGTACAAAGATACTTTGCATTATGCCGACGAGGCTATTGTGTTTTATTCTTCTAAAGCACTTGAAATTAAAAAGAAAACTCCTATACCAACTCAAGACATCAGAGATGCTTTTAATAAAAATATTAAAGTGTTTTCAAATTCAGAAGAATTAAAGGAGCACCTAATGTCTAAATCTTTAAGCAATACAAATTTACTTTTTATGAGTTCTGGAAATTACGGCGGATTGGTATTAAAGGATTTTGTTGAAAAACTGGTGTGATTATCTAGCTTTTAATATTTTGAATTAACCAAGGCATTGTTTAAATTTAAAAATGCCTTCAAATCATTTAAGTATAAAATCTTGGAATAAATCAGATAGGCCAAGAGAAAAATTTTTAGAAAAAGGGCCAAGGTATCTTTCTGACTCTGAGCTGTTGTCTATTTTTTTAGGAACAGGAAGTAGAAATACGAGTGCGATTACACTTGCTAAAAATATTTTAGCTTCTATTAACAATAACCTATATAATTTCAAATCGCTTAATGAATCTGAACTAATGAATATTAATGGTATTGGGAAATCAAAAGCCGTAACATTATTAGCTTTAGTTGAATTCAGTAATAGGTTTTCTAGCGCTCATAAACATATTAGAATTTCAATAAAATCAAGTTCAGATGTTTTTAATCTTCTTAAAAGTGATTTGGGTAGTTTACATCATGAAGAATTTTGGATACTTCATCTAAACAATAGTAATAAAATCATAAAAAAATATAGATTAAGTAAGGGTGGGATTTCTTCAACTTTAGTTGATGTTAGGTTATTACTTAAATCAGCCATAATAAGCGGTGCAACATCAATAATTTTAGTTCACAATCATCCATCAGGAAATATAAAACCCAGTCAAGAAGACATATATATTACAAGCAAAATTAAAATAGCTTGTGAAAAATTAGATTTAAAAGTTTTAGATCATGTAATCATTTCTGAAAAAATGTATTTTAGTTTTGCAGATGAAAATATTTTATAATGCTTCTGGTTTACTCACATCAAATCACTCCTCGGCTCAAGTATGTCTTTAGACATATTTGTTCGAGAATTTTACATATTCCAGTTAGCTTTACATCAATTATTGAGGAGTTTATAGCTCACGATGATCTAAAAATATCTTATACTAAACAACCGTTAAGTAATGAATTTTTTGTTCAATCTCATGATCTCTTGTTTCAGCAAGGAATCTCAGATTTAGATATAAATGTTCAAGACTGGGATGGGGTAAAATGTTTTTTTGCTGCGGGGGATAAATCAGTTCTCCCTTATGATATTTTTGCCGCATCTTTTTATTTACTTTCAAGATACGAGGAATATTTGCCTCATGTTAAAGATGAATATGGTCGTTTTACAGCAGAAGAATCATTAGCTTACAAGAATGGATTTTTAGAATTTCCGGTAGTCGATATTTGGGCATATCGTTTTATATCTTTTCTTGAAACGTATTTTCCTAATTATGATTTTATAAAAAGAAAATATAATGTCATTCCAGTTATTGATGTACCTGTTGCATATTTTTTTAAATATAAAGGTTTATTAAGAACAATAGGCGGATGTCTATCAGATTTATACCGTTTTAAGTTTAAACAATTTTATAATAGAATTCTAGTAATTTTTAACGTAAAGCGCGATCCGTATGATACTTTTAAGTGGATCATAAACAAGCAAAAACAATTTTCATCTCATTTTATATTTTTCTTTTTAATTGGTGGATATTCTACTTATGATAAAAATATTAGTATAAATAAAAAACGTTTTATATCCCTCATAAAATCAGCATCAGATTATTCAGAGGTTGGAATAAAATCCTCTTATTATGCCTTGACTGATTCTAATTTATCAAAGCAAGAAATTCAAAAATTAAACACCATTACAAATTTCTCTGTATCCTCTAACAGAAATTCGTTTTCCAAAATCAGTATTCCTGATTCCTATAGACATTTAATTGAACTAGAGATTAAAAAGGATTTCACTATGGGATATATAAATCATGTAGGATTTAGAGCTGGAACATGTACACCATTTCTTTTTTATGATCTCGATTTTGAAATTCAAACTCCTTTATTAATTTATTCTTTTAATTTTATTGATAATGCGTTTTTGAAATATGCTTCGTTACTTGATAAAAATCAAAAATTACAACGATTAATTAATAGTGTGAAATCTGTTAACGGAACTTTTGTTCCAATTTTTCATAATTACTCACTCAGTGATTTAGACCAATGGAAAGGATTTAAAAAAATGTTTTCAACTATATTAGATTCAGTGAATGAGAAATAGAATTAAGCATGTTTTTTTTGATTTAGATCATACTCTATGGGATTTTGATAAAAATTCAGACTTAGCTTTTATTAAAATTTTCAAGGAACATACAATTGATTTAGAAATCTCAGAATTTTTAGAAGTCTACAAACCTATTAATACTGCTTATTGGAATAAATATAGAAATGATGAGGTATCCAAGTCAAAACTTCGCTATGGGAGATTAAAAGATACTTTTGATTCTCTTAATTATGATATAACTGACCTAGAAATTAATAAGATATCAGAGGTTTACATTGAAAGTTTAGCAGATCACAATTATTTACTGCCAAATTCTAAAAGTATTTTAGATTACCTGTTTTCTAAATATAAATTACATATTATAACAAACGGTTTTGAGGAAGTCCAGCTACAAAAAATAGTTTCTTCTAATATACAATCATATTTTTCAAAAATTATTACTTCAGAAAGTGTAGGTGTAAAAAAACCAAATCCAATAATTTTTAATGAGGCTTTAAAAAGAGCCAATGCCTTAGCATGTGAATCAATAATGATTGGTGACAATATTGAAGCAGACATCTATGGTGCTTTAGAATCTGGTTTTTCTGCTATTTTATTTAATTATCACAAAATTAGCCCTCCCAAAGAAATCACAACTATTGACAATTTGATTGAGTTAAAAATACTGTTGTAGTAAAATTAATTTGTTCTTAAATCGTTATATTATAAATAATTGGAATGCGTTACCTATTTATAATTTTTTTTCTTTTATTATCCTGTGCTTCAGATTTAGATTTTGAACAAACAGGCGATATTGTATGGAAACCATCAATTGACTTGAGTGTATTAAAGTCAGAATTTAAATTATCAGATTATCCAGATCCAACTTTATTAAACAGTCTTCCAATTTTATCAGAAAGCATAATCATTAATTTTTTTGATGATTCATTTGATGTAAAATACCTTAAAACTGCTGAGTTTGAATTTGAACTTATTAATACTTTTGATAGGTCAATTTCATTAAAGTTTATTTTTTTAGATAACTTGGGGAATGAATCTCTTAGTATTCTCTTAAATGACATTCCGGCCGGAACTATTACAAACCCAACTGTTGAAGTAAGAACAATTACACTTTCACAAACAGAAATTGAGCAATTAATTTTGTCAAATCATTTTTACTACGAAATAGATTTAAATACAGATACTTCACCATTTTCAATATCTAGTAAAGGACATACTCAAATCCATTCAAAATTAAATTTAGCCTTTGAAATTAAAGATTAAATATATTTTTATTATTCTTAATATGATATGGAGTTCTGATATTCTTTTGGCTCAGCAAAAGGTAATAATGTATGATTTTTTAACCTTACCACAAACTCTTCTTGAGAATCCTGCTGCTAAGTTTGAGGCTAATAGTCATGTAGGAATTCCTTTAGTTTCAAAAGTCCACATTAAGGCTAATACTTTTGGTATATCTGCCCATGATTTATTCTCTGTTGACAATCAAACCTTTAATATTAAGCTAGAGAATTTTATCAATAGTAGAAATAAATCTGACTATTTAACCATTAATCAACAATTAGAAATCTTTAGTTTAGGTTTCAGGTCATCTAATGGTATTTATTGGTCAGGAGGTATGTATCAAGAATTAGACCTTTTATTATATTACCCCGAAAGTTTTGTTGACTTGCTTTGGTATGGTAATGCTGATAATTTAAATCGTGCTTATAATCTTTCAGATTTTAGGATTAAAGCAGATCTTCTAAATGTTTACCACATTGGACTTAGTAAGCAGATCAATAACAAAATTGCTATGGGTTTTCGCGGTAAAATCTATATGGGACTTGCTAATATTTCTTCGCTTAACAATAAAGGCTATTTTGTTACTAATGAATCTGATATAAGTTCATCTGATTATATGCACTATAATCATAATTTTGTTGATTTGAATGGCAAGATTCATACATCTGGTTTTGATGCTTTCATAGATGATTCTCAATCATCAGATGATGTATTCAATTCTATAAAGAAGAAATTAATTATGAGTCCTAATGTGGGATTTGGAATTGATTTTGGTGTAGTTTATGATATTTCAAAAGCATCATATTTAACGGCTAGTATTCTTGATTTAGGTTTTATTAATTATAGATCAGAGGTGAATAATTATAAACTAAATGGTAATTTTTCGACCGATGGTGTGACTTACAAATTTCCAAATATAAGTGATACTGGCGGGTTTGATTGGGACAATATCAAAGATAACTTTGAAAATGACATTTTAATTGAAGAAGATAAAAAAACATATATTTCCTGGAGATCACCAATTTTAAATTTGTCTTATCGCTATAATTTTGGATATGAAACCTCAATAGAATGTGATTGTTACTCAACATCCAATGATTATATTAATGGATTAGGTTTGCAGTTTCAAACGATTTTTAGACCATACAAACCCCAATCTGTAATAACAGCCTTCTATAATAGGAAGCTTTCAAAAAACATCAATTCAAAATTCACTTATTCAATTGATAAGTATTCTTTCACCAATTTTGGTTTAGGATTATCTGTTGATGCATCTCATTTTAACAGCTATCTCATGTTAAATAATTTATTTGCTTTAACAGATATTTATAAAGCGCAAAGTTTATCTTTACAACTAGGTTTTAATTTAATTTTCAGATAAATGTTTCGAAGCTTTTTATCAATTTTATTTGTATTTATTTCAATCAATAATTTAAGATCACAAAGTGATTTAGATCAATTTAAATATTTTATTGTCCCAACTTATTTTAATGGATTTGATTCAGCAGATAAATATCAACTCAACTCCTTAACGTATTTTCTATTTAAAAAAAATAATTTTGAAGTTCTCAAAGAAACTGACTCAAAACCATCGGATCTTTCCAAAAGCCCATGTCTAGGAGGGCTTCTTAGATTAGTTAAACATAAAGGAGGTATATTCAAGACTAAAGTTAGTTTTGATATTATAGATTGTAATAATCAAGTTGTTTTTAAATCTGATATTGGAGAATCTAGAGAGAAAGACTTCAAAACCGCTTACCATGAAGCCTTAAGAAATACTTTTGAATGCATTAATAACGAAGACTACGGTTATTCCTCTAAGATTAATTCCGTTCAAAATTCTGAAATAAATACTGATGCTATAGATGTTAATATTCAAGATGAAATTTACTATGCCCAAAAAATTCCAAATGGTTACCAATTAGTGGATACAAAACCATCTGTTTTTTGTAAAATGTTTGAAACAGATACTGAAAATGTTTATTTAGTTGAAGGGAAATCAGCTATGATTAAAAAGGAAAATGGTAATTGGGTGTATTCTTACTTAAATAAAGATGGTATAGCTGAAAAGCGAACCATTATAATAAAATTTTAATAATTATATTTTCCTTTCCAAAGGGTTTTCATTAAGGTTTGGATCTGATTTTCTTTTGGATTTTCGCTTGGGGTGTAAATTTTTGTATTTATTATTTTATCAGGCATAAATTCTTGTTCTACAAAATTTCCTTGATGATGGTGAGCGTATTTATAATTCTCTCCATATCCTAATTCTTTCATGAGTTTAGTTGGTGCGTTTCTCAACCACATGGGGACTGACAGGTTTCCAGTGTTATTTACAAGCTCTTGAGCTTTATTGATTGCTTCATAAGCTGAATTGCTTTTTGGCGATGTAGCTAGGTATATGGTACATTGACTTAAAATTATTCTTGACTCAGGCATGCCAACATTTTGGATGGCTTGAAATGTATTATTTGCAATTACTAATGCTGTAGGGTTTGCTAGTCCAATATCCTCACTAGCTGATATAATTAATCTTCTCCCAATAAATTTTGGATCCTCACCAGCCTCAATCATACGAGCTAAATAATATACTGCAGCATTGGGATCACTTCCTCTTATAGATTTAATAAAAGCGGATATGATATCGTAGTGATTATCCCCACTTTTGTCATAGTTCAACGTATTTTTATTCAGTGATTGACTAACACTAATGTTATTGATAAGTATTGGCTCATCAGATTGAAAAGAGTTAACTACAATTTCAAGAATATTTAACAACTTCCTGGCATCACCACCAGAAAGTGCAATTAGTGTATCTGTTTCTTGAAGTCCAATTGTTTTTGATTTTAGAAGCTCATCCTTTTCTATAGCGTGTTCCAATAATTTTTGAAGATTGAGTTTATTAAAAGGTTCTAAAACATATACTTGACATCTTGACAATAATGCAGATATAACTTCAAAGCTTGGGTTTTCTGTTGTAGCTCCTATTAAAGTCACCCATCCTTTCTCAACAGCTTCCAGTAATGAATCTTGTTGCGATTTACTAAAACGGTGTATTTCATCAATAAAAAGAATGGGATTTTTAGTGGTAAATATACCTCCGTCTTTTTTGGCAAGATTTATAACTTCTCTTATGTCCTTAACTCCGGAATTTATGGCAGATAATTTATAAAATGGACGGTCAGAAGTATTAGCTATAATATGGGCTAGTGTAGTTTTTCCAATCCCAGGAGGTCCCCATAGAACCATAGAACTCAATAAACCATTTGCTAATTGTTTTGTTAATTGTCCGTTAGGACCAACAAGGTGTTCTTGACTTATATAGTCCTTAAATGATTTTGGTCTAATTCTTTCGGCTAATGGTATACTCATAGATGTAAAATTACAAATTTGAAGTGGACTTTGAATCCGTATAATTTGACTTTATATTTATGCTTATGATAAAAAGAAATGAATTAGACTTTAGATTAAGTACATTAACATATCCATTAGCTTTTGTATTACTTATTTGGTTTGTCTTTTGGTTGCAAATTAGAGTGTCTTATAAAATTAAATTTCTAGCAATTTATCCCCTTGAAATATCAGGTTTAAAAGGAGTATTATTCAGTCCATTTATTCATTCAGATATTAATCATCTTTACCATAATAGTTTACCCCTTTTCATATTGACTTTGGCCTTATTCTACTTTTATAGAGATATAGCTTGGAAAATCATTATTTGGGGAATTCTATGTTCTGGATTTCTGACTTGGATTATTGGAAGGCCATCATATCATTTAGGAGCAAGTGGGTTAATTTATGTTTTGGTTAGTTTTATTTTTTTTAAGGGAATTCAAGTTTCAAATTACCGTTTTGTTGCTTTATCTCTCTTGGTTGTTTTTTTATATGGTAGTATGATTTGGTATGTGTTCCCAATAGATGAAAAAATATCTTGGGAAGGCCATTTATCTGGTTTTATTACAGGAGCTTTATTTAGTTTATTATTCAAGATAAAATCATTAACTAAACACAGATTTGATTGGGAACGCCATGATTATAATCCCAATAATGACCCTTTCATGCGTCAGTTTGATGAAAAGGGTAATTTTATAGATCCAGTTATTAATGAAGAGGAAGTAAGTTCAGATGAATGAGATGTATTTAACTTCTTTGTCTAACTACTTCGTATAAAATAGCTCCACAAGCTACAGATACATTTAAAGAGTCTATATCACCCAAAATAGGTAGTTTTAAACTTCCATCGCAAATCTTAACAACAGAAGGGTTAATGCCTTTTCCTTCAGAACCCATAATAATTGCTAAAGGTTGGTTTAAGTTCATATCATAAATTACCTTATCTGTTTTCTCAGTTGCTGCTAAAACGTTTATTTCTGAAGCTTGCAAATGATAAACAGCATCTTTAATATGGTCAACCTTACAAATAGGGATTTTAAACATAGCTCCAGCACTTGTTTTAATGGCATCAGCATTAACAGGAGCCCCTCCTTTTTTTTGAATTATAATACCATCTACGCCTGTACATTCCGCAGTTCTAACTATAGCGCCGAAATTTCTTACATCACTAAGTTGGTCTAAAATTAGAAATAGTGGTGCTTTATTTTTTGATAGTATGTTTTCAACAAGTTCTTCTATGTCCCAAAAGTTTATTGGTGCAATTTGGGCCACAGCACCTTGATGATTTTCTTTGGTTAGTCTATTTAGCTTTTCAATGGGTACATAAGAAACATTGAGACGTTCTTTTCTGCAAAGTTGTTCTAATTCAGAAAATAGAGGACCTTTTAAACCTTTTTGTAAAAATATTTTATCAATGGATTCGTTTGATTTAATGGCTTCAATTATTGACCGAATACCGTATATCTTAGTGGAATTTAACATAGCTATAAATTTATCAAAAAAAAAACCACCCATAAAGGGTGGTTTAATAAGAATTATGATTTTTAAGGTTGTAAAGTGTAAACAAAGTTAGCTTCGTCTCCCCATGAATTACTTACTTTAACAGTTAAAGTACCATCACCATTATCTTGCCCTTCGTAGGTTTGTGAACCACCAAAAGGACCTGTCCAAGCAGCTGAAATTTCCCCATTACACGCATTATAAGTTAATGTTACTGGTTCGTCATCAGTAATTCCATAAATAGAGTACCAGTGAAGGTAGACTCCTGCCCAACCATCAGAAATGGTATAAGTACCGTCATCATTTGCTGATATAGAAACTGTTGAAACAAAGTCTACAAATGGGTTATCTGGTGGGCCAGAATCTGTTGATTCACCACTCGAAATAACATCATATGTACCAACAGGTAATGTTGGAGAAACTTTTTCTGACAATTCTTCAAAACTATAAGAACCTCCAGATTTTGTTACTTTAGCTAGTCTATAATAAACAGCATCACACGCATATTCTGAATTGAGTGCTGAAGCAAATTCATGTGTTTGTCCATTAATCGTGCCTACTTGATCAAACATTAAATTTAGATTTAAATCAAAGTAACCAGAATCTCCAAGATCAGTTACAGAGAAGAAAGATGCTTCAACAAAATAATCTCCGTCAGCATCAGTTTCAGCGATTGTTAATGATTCAAATCCACTTGCATCACTGGAATCTAATACGTTTCCACTAGTATCTTTAAGCGTTAAAATTAAATCAGCTAAATCAACAGCGTCATAACTTGTCCCAGAAGTATCAAATAATTCATTTGCTGGAGCCCAAGACATATTCATTAATAGATCTCCTGATGTTAAATTCTCAATGCTAAATTCTACAACTTGACCGTTTATAGAACTTACATTAGCTTCTGCACCAGTGGTTATTGATAATTGAACAGTTTCAGTTTCTTCAATAATATCATCTGATAATATGCTTATAGTACCTGATGCACTCAAAGATCCAGCAGAAATTGTTACATGATGATCAAAAGTAAAATCTTCCCCTTCAGTAGCGTCACCTCCAGTTTGAGTAATTGATGCTCTTACGTCAACATTTTGTTTTTCACTTAACGAAATTGTGTACGTGTAATTAACTTCATCTTCGACTAGAGTTTCAGTATTATTAAAATCTAAAGTAACTAATAGTGAAGGGCTTGTAGCCATTTTCGTGCTATGTCCGTCAGCGTCATCTTCATCGCATGAGAAAATTAACCCAAGGATAAGTAGACATACTGCATATTTATATATATGTTTTATCATTGTTTTTTATTTTATTTTTTGACAAGTTTCTCATAAAATTCTCTTGTGGCACCAGTTCCACGATGATAACCTACAGTGAATTCAAGCATATCTTCTCCATCTACATCGTCTGGTGTTGCCACAGATGTTGTTTCATTACAAGATATAGACTCAAATGGTCCAGGCCCGCCTTCACAAGTCATGATAGGTGATCCGTTTAATAAAACCGCACTACCTTCAAGATCTTCTGGTGATATATATATGTAACCTGTTGTGTTATCAACTGTAAAGAAAAATTCATTATCAATCCAATATGCAAGACCTACGTGTCTGTATAGTGTTGCATTTACAGATTCAATGATTCGTTCATCACCATTCCAATTTCCAATTTCGTTACCAGAATTCCAATATACACTTTCAACAGTATCATAAACACCTGCATATCTTGTACCAACAGCTATTTTAGTTTTGTTTGAATTGGAGTTTGATTTATTATCACTTAAATTTGAAACATATCTTAGAGACCAATAATCTCCAATTACTAAATTACCATCATTAGATGGAAGTGATTCCCCTCTAAATTCTAAATCTTTGATAAGAGTTTCATATGTAAAATCAAGTGAAAA
>JBELHJ010000001.1:0-50476 GCA_042091495.1 Bacteroidota bacterium | reverse complement strand
CCCCTCTAAATTCTAAATCTTTGATAAGAGTTTCATATGTAAAATCAAGTGAAAAGCTTACCTCAGAACCAATAGTCATATCTTCTATATCAACTGTGGTTAGAAGAACTTCATTAGAAGAGAATGAACCAATTATTGGATCGCCATCTTCATCTACTTCACCAGTATCTCTGTTTCCTGTAAAAGATTTATATACACTGATAGAATTAGTTGTTTCTCTACCTTGGTTTAGTTTACCAGTAGCAGTATATGTTTTTCCACTACCCACTACATAAGTAACCAAAGGACTACCAACTTTAACAAGGCCACCTTCAGTAGCATCTCCTGTTAATTCGTCATTATCATCAACGCTGCAGCTTAAGAATGAAGCCATAGTAAAAATTGACAATAAAATATATTTAATTTTATTCATATCTATTTTTTTTATTGTTGCCAAAATAATTTTGAATCTAATTTATCACCACCTAATCTTTCAGACGCTTCATTATAATTTGCTTGATTTAAAGAAGCTTCATCAGTAGGATAATATAATCTTGATGGTATACCTGTACTTAAACTAGCACCATCTACTGCTGGAGTTAAAACGGGGATACCAGTTCTTCGCCATTCAGACCAGGTTTCAAAACCTTGTCCAAATAAAGCAAGCCATTCTTGAGTTGCAATTTTTTCACGAGCACTAGATTGGCTATTAAAATTTTGATCTTCTTTAGCTAAATAAGCTGTAGCATCAAGTCCATTAAATGCGAAACTAGCAGTGACACCTTTTCTGTAATAGTCTAGAGCCGCTGAAATGCCACCCGAGATATATCCTTCATTAGCAGACTCAGCAAGTAAAAATTGTACTTGAGCGTTTGATAAAATAACCCCTGGTAATGTTGGATCTAGATACTTACTTCCCAATCCAGACATGTTAGCATCTGTGTAACCTAACTCATCACTTGGTAAGTTTAAGTAACCTGCTGGCTTACCCAAATATTCGCCACTAGCGTTTTTGCTTGCATAAACAGCTAATCTGTCATCACCAAGATCATTAAGTATTGTAACAAGGGCTTCACTTACTTTGTATTCAGTTCTTCCGCCAAAATCTATAGTTTCAAAAATTGGATTTGCATCAGGTTCATTTTCAGTGTATTCAATTTGTGCTGAATCAGAATTTGAACTAAATAAGAAACCACCATTTACAAGGTTTTGGACACCATCACTTTTTCCTCTTCTAACTAAAACCTTAAGTTTTAAAGAGGCAGCAAGTTTTTTCCATTTCATGTAATCACCACCATACAATAAATCTGATGAAGCTACTATTTCACCTCCACTAGGTGAAAATAAGCCCATTGCTTCATCTAGCATTGACTCAATACCATCGTATACAGCAACACTTGTGTCATACTTTGGTTTGTTTAATCCAGGAGTATTAGCTTCAGAGAAAGGGATATCTCCATAAAGATCAGTTAAAATATGGTAAGCATTTGCTTGTAATACTAATGCAGCACCTTTTAAATTATTATTACCTTCGGCTTCAGCTAAATCATACATTGATCCTGCGTCAGCAATAACTGAGGTGTATAAGCTAGACCAAATTCCATCAATTACTCCTCTTCGTGGAACATATCGTGCTTCATCGTTATATTGAACTTTCCCCCAATGTTGAGCCCAACATTCACCCATGTCTCCTCCAGCTTGAACATTGTAAATCACGTTTTGATTAATTCTTATAATGCTACCAAGTAAAAGGTGAGCTGGAACAGCTGTTGGATTATTAGGATCAATATTTATTTCCTCGAAATCTTTATCACAAGATAAAATAGCAAGTGATATAAACGCTAAAATTATATATTTTATTCTTTTCATCTTTCAGTTTTTAAAATTGTAAATTAACATTAAATCCAAGAGATCTAGCTGAAGGCAATTGACCAAATTCTTGGCCTTGTTCTCCATTAGCACTGCTAAAACCAGTTTCTGGATCAATATGTGGTGTTTCTCTATAAAGCACTGCTAGATTTCTTCCAACTAATGATAGCTTAACGCCATCAATGAAGGTGTTTTCTAAAAGTTTATCAGGTATTGAATATCCAATAGATACAGATCTTAATTTGACATAAGAGGCATCAAATATTGAGCTTTCTTCAACAGAATTATTGTAGGAAGATTGGTTGAATATTTTAGCGTCAACTGTAACATTATTGGGGATATATCCTCCATTTCCGTCAGATTGAACACCATTACCAACAACTCCAGTTTCCCTTCCAATTAAGGTTTCTTCTAAAACCCCAGCATATCTACCCCAAGCGTATGTCATACTATGGACTTCACCTCCAATTTTTGCATCTACTAATGAACTCAAAGTAAAGTTTTTATATCTTAAATTAAAGTTAACACCACCTGTCCAATCTGGAGCTATATCTCCCAAAACTTTTGGTGTTTGATCAATAACTGGTAAACCATTTTCATATATTACTTCACCAGAAGGATCTCTTTCAAAACCTCGGCCCACAAGAACTCCGTATGGTAACCCTGGTCTAGCCTCTAATTGAACTCCCCATTGCCCTCCTAAAATATAAGTGTCAAGTTCTCCAAGTGATTCAACTTTATTTTTGTTTTGAGCCCAATTAATATCAACACCAAAACCGAAATCAGGGGTATCAATAATAGTTGCTCCAAGTTGAATTTCAATTCCTGAGTTACTCATTGAACCAATATTGTTCCATACACTATTGAAACCAGTTGAAGAGGAAACCTGAATAGGAACAAGTAAGTCTTCACTTAATTGATCATAATATGTGGCACTAAATCTAAGTTTGCTTTTAAACATTCTGAGATCAATACCAACTTCAGTCCCTGTTACAGTTTCAGATTTTAAATTTGGATTATATAAAGTTGAAGGAGTACTAGCTTGATTACCAAAACCTGTGTTATTTAATGAGTAAGTTTGATTTAAGTTATATGGACCTAAAGCACCATTACTACCAACTTGAGACCAACTCGCTCTTAACTTTAAGAAATCAAACGTGCTTTTAAGGTCTTCAAAAGCATCTGATAAAATTAAAGATCCTGATATTGAGGGATAGAAGAATGAATTATTGATAGTAGGTAAAACACTAGCCCAATCATTTCTAGCTGTAAAATCTATAAATGCATAATCTCTAAACGATACTTGACCAAAGGCATAAATACTATTTATACGTTGTTCTCCGAAAAAATTGAACATTTCTGGTGTAACACCTGTTTTTATATTAGACACATTATAGTAATTAGGTAACTCTAATTGAGGCGCTGTTGCACCTAGTGAGCTATACTTTCTAATCATAGAGTTAGCAGCTGCATTGAAGCTAAATGAAAAGTCACTATTGATTTCTTTGTTGATCGACAATAAGATTTCATTATTAACCTCTGTATACCTTCTCATGGCTTCTGAATAATAACCTTCCGGATACTCATTACTTCCTTTTCCTTTACGAACAGTAGTTTTTTGAGTGTAATGATCCATATTAGTTTTTGCTGTTAAAGAAGCCCAATCAGTAATATCGTATGTTAAAAATACATTACCATTTAAACGATCACGATCATAAGTATTAGTATTAGTATCTAAAACCCAATATGGATTGTTTTGATAGTTATGATTCCAGTTTAAAGGTGTGCCTTCTGCATTAGTTCCAGCTGGTGCCATTGGAAGATTTTTCCAATCTCTCAAGGCTTTAAAATCAACTTGTCTTGCAGACCAAATGAATTGCTGCATTGGGTTTTCATTGTTATAACCTACAGTTGATAAATTATCACTCTGCATGTTAGTCCAAGTACCATTAATTCCTGCATGTAATTTTTTTCCTAGGTCAATTTTACCAGAAGTTGTAATTGATTGAGTATTTAACTCAGTATTTGGTATCATACCTTGTTCGTTAGTTTTACTTAATGAAATTCTTAATGAACTAACATCTGACCCAGCTGATAATGAAAGATTATTTGAAAGTTTCAAACCTGTATCAAAAAAATCTTTAACGTTATCAGGTCTTGAAACCCAGGGTAAAGGAAGGCCACCATTTAATTGAGAATTCCATTGTATGAATTCAAATCCAGCATCTAAAGCAGGACCCCAACTCTCATCTACACCATCAGCAACTCCAGCTCCAGCACCATCAACATATTCAAAGTAAGACGGACTACTTCCTTGTCCATAGGAATTTTGAAAGTCTGGAAGTATCAAAGGATTAGAACTCATAACATTTGAATTAATACTAACACTAAATTTTCCTGTAGAGGAACCAGATTTAGTAGTAATTACAATAACACCATTACCTGCTCTAACACCATACAATGCTGCTGCATTAGGTCCTTTAAGCACAGTTACTGATTCAATGTCGTCTGGATTAATTGCGGCAACACCATTCGGTAAATCAACTCCACCGCCGCTACCAGCATTACCAAAACTTGTGTTGTTCATTGGAACACCATCAACAACAAATAAAGGCTCATTATTACCTGTAATAGAGGAGTTACCTCTTAAAATAATTCTAGATGATGACCCAACACCACCAGAACTACTAGTAACTTGAATACCAGCGGCTCTACCACTAAGAGAATTTACAATATTAGGTTCTCTGGATTCTATTAATCCATCTCCTTTAATTTTTTGGACTGAATATCCAATGGCTTTTTCATCTCTTTTAATACCTAGAGCAGTGACAACAACTTCATCTAATGTAGATGCGTCTTCAGTCATAGTGACATTAATTGATGTTGAATCACCTACGATAATTTCTTCAGATTTGTAACCAAGAAAACTGAATTTCAATACATCACCTACATTAGCAGTGATTGAATAATTGCCATCGAAATCAGTGTTTGCCCCTTGAGTAGTTCCTTGGATTAGAATATTAACCCCCGGCAAAGGCATTCCTGAACCATCTGAAACATTTCCTGTTACTGTCTTTGATTGCGCAAATGATATTTGAACAACAAAGAATAGTAAGAGAGCGGAAAGTCCGCAAAGATTTGTTTTCATACTATAATTAATTTGAATTAGTCTTCCAAATCTCTTAATAAAATCTTAATAAAACAATAATAATCAGTTAAATTTATAATTTGAGGTGGTAACTTCTAAATTCCAGTTTTAAGAATTACACTTATTTTACTCTTCAAATTTTCATTTTTATTATTGTAAACGCCTCCTACAGTGTAGTTTAGATCTAGATTGTAATTGTTCTTTTTTATTTTTAATCCCAATCCAAAAGCATAAAGGTTTTCTATTGTTCTCTGTATTTTATTAGCTGTGTGCATTAGATCAAACAAAGGGTATACTGACAATTCATCATTTAAACCATAAGTGTATTCAAGATTAACAAGTAAAAAAGAATTAGTTAAAATGCTGTTTTCTTCGAATCCTCTTATGCTATTTACTCCTCCTGTCCTAAATAATTCATTCTCTAAATAATTGTTGGATTTGAGATGATTAATTTTAAATCTAGCTTGAATATGATTTTTATCATTTAAAAAGAAGTTCTTGAGGATTGAAGCTTCCAAAATTAATTGTTTTGAATCGTAGTTCTCGGCAGTTCTTTTTCCAAACTTTATTTTAGAATTTATTAAATAATTCCAATCAGTCCCTCTTTTTCTTCTAAGTAATTTTTGATTTTTAATGGATACTCCAACGAATTTACTTTCGTAATCTTCTTGGTTAATTGTTTTTGTTAAAGTATTTGATTTTCTAAAATCGTATTCAATACCAGACCTTAATTGGTTATTTATAATATAGTCTAGTTTCAGAAACTGATAGGTGTTACTGAAAGTGCTGTCTTTTCTAAAGTAATTCAAATTATAATTTAATTGCATTGGCAAATTAAAAATGAATGGAGCGCTAATATTTGTTTCAAATGTTTCTTGTTCGGATTCATCATTTACATATCGAATGGAAACGCTTTCACCATAGTTAAAATTATTTTTTAGTTGGATTTTTAAATTTCCCGACAGTTCAATCTTCTTTTCTTTATTTGTAAATCCTATAAACCCATCAAACTCATTCACATTTTGTTTTTTTAAGTTTAAATAAAGTTCACTTTTAGTGTCTGTAAATAATAATTGGGATGGTCTTGAAGTGGAAACAAAATCGAGTTCATTAATTAGAGTGTCTATTTTCTTTAACGAAATTAAATTAACTGGTCTGTTTTTTCTTATCCCGATGTAGTTTCTTATAAAATTTTTAGGAAATTTTTCGTAGCCTTTGATGATGACATTATCAATTATTCTGAGGTCATTTGTTTTTATTTCCAAATTCGAATAAATAGTGTCTTTGATAGTAAAATTAGGCTTGAATTGGACACAATTAAATGGGAAGCCATTTGAGCTGTAAAAATTATTTAATTCATTTATAAAATTTCTAAGCTGTTTAATATCAATAAGCAAGTAGTTTTTTTGAATTTTTAGGTAAGTTAAATTCAGAAGTTCATATGTCTCGTAAGGAATAACTTCTTTTGGTACTTTTATGATTTTGATTATGTCATTTAATTTAATTTCAATATTTGTAATACTGTCATTTAAAGATTTTTCATTTATATCATAATTGAAATAACCTTCATAATTCAGTCTTTCTTTAAAGTAACTTAGGTTTATAGTGTTTAAGTTGGTTGAATCATTAGTTTTAAATAATGATTCAAGAGTAATTTGGTCTGATGGGGTATGGCCTGTAATTTTGTAGGTAATATTTTGGCCTAAGCTTGAAGCGGCCAAAAATAAATTTATTATGATTAAATAGTATTTGATTTGATTTTTTTTAATTCAAAAATATTCTTTTAAACTCTTTTCTCTAGTTATTATTTTATTCTTACTAATAATGTTTTAAAAATTAATTAATTACTGTTTGAATTTTAAAATTTAATTTCTAAATTTGCAGCCCTCAAAAGAGGGGATTTAATAAATATTATATAGAAATATATGCCAACAATTTCACAATTAGTACGAAAAGGAAGAGCCAAAATAACCAAGAAGAGTAAATCGGCTGCTTTAGATTCGTGTCCACAAAGACGTGGAGTTTGTACGCGTGTTTACACTACAACGCCTAAGAAACCTAACTCGGCAATGCGAAAAGTTGCAAGGGTAAGGTTAACTAATGGTAATGAAGTTAATGCATACATTCCAGGAGAAGGACACAATCTACAAGAGCATTCGATAGTATTGGTTAGAGGTGGAAGGGTTAAAGATTTACCAGGAGTTAGATATCATATCGTTCGTGGTGCTTTGGATACAGCAGGTGTCCAGGGTAGAACGCAACGTAGATCTAAGTATGGTGCAAAACGCCCTAAGAAATAAAAGTTTAATTAGAAGACATGAGAAAAAGACAAGCGAAAAAAAGACCGCTTTTACCAGACCCAAGATTTAATGATCAGTTAGTTACGCGTTTCGTAAACATGCTGATGTGGGATGGTAAAAAATCCGTTGCTTTCAAGATTTTTTATGATGCAATTGATATTGTTGATCAGAAAAAAACTGATGATGAGAAGACGGCTTTAGAAATATGGAAAGAAGCATTATCCAACGTTATGCCTCACGTTGAGGTTAGAAGTAGAAGAGTTGGTGGTGCAACATTCCAAATTCCAATGCAAATTAGGCCAGATCGTAAAGTATCCATGGCAATGAAGTGGATGATTAGTTATGCTCGTAAAAGAAACGAGAAATCAATGGCCAATAAATTATCTGCTGAAATTTTAGCAGCTTCAAAAGAAGAAGGAGCAGCAGTTAAGAAAAGAGTTGATACTCATAAAATGGCTGAAGCAAATAAAGCATTCTCACACTTTAGATTTTAATTGAAATGGCAAGAGATTTAAAATTTACAAGAAACATTGGAATTGCTGCACACATTGATGCAGGAAAAACTACAACTACTGAACGTATTTTATATTATACAGGAGTTTCACACAAAATAGGTGAGGTACACGATGGTGCTGCAACCATGGATTGGATGGAGCAAGAGCAAGAGAGAGGGATCACAATTACCTCTGCTGCCACGACTTGTACATGGCAGTTTCCTACAGAAAATGGTAAACCAACAACTGATGCTAAAGATTATCACTTCAATATTATAGACACCCCAGGCCACGTTGACTTTACAGTAGAAGTAAACAGATCATTGAGAGTTCTTGATGGTTTGGTATTCTTATTTAGCGCTGTTGATGGTGTTGAGCCACAATCAGAGACTAACTGGAGATTGGCTGATAACTACAAGGTCCCAAGAATGGGATTTGTAAACAAAATGGACCGTCAAGGGTCTAATTTTCTTGCAGTATGTTCACAAGTTAAAGAGATGCTTGGTTCTAATGCTGTTCCTATTGTTTTGAATATAGGAGATGAAGAAGATTTTAAAGGGGTTGTGGACCTAGTTAAAAATCGCGCAATTGTTTGGCACGACGAAACACAAGGATCTACATTTGATATTATTGACATCCCTGAAGATATGATTGAAGAATCGCGAAAATATCGCGCAATGTTGATCGAGGAAGTAGCAAGTTACGATGAAAATCTTCTAGAAAAATTCATGGAAGATGAAGAGTCTATAACTGAGGAAGAAATACACTCAGCATTAAGAGCAGCTGTTATGGATATGGCAATTATTCCAATGATTTGTGGTTCTGCTTTTAAAAATAAAGGTGTTCAGTTTTTGTTAGATGCTGTTTGCAGATATTTACCATCTCCAACAGATAAAGAGGGTATTATAGGTACTAACCCTACCACAGATACCGAGGAGTTACGCAAGCCATCAGTAGATGAGCCTTTCGCAGCATTAGCTTTTAAAATTGCAACAGATCCTTTCGTAGGTCGCTTGGCTTTCTTTAGAGCATACTCAGGTCGTTTGGATGCGGGTTCTTACGTGTTAAACAACCGTTCAGGTAAAAAAGAACGTATTTCTCGTATTTACCAGATGCATGCTAATAAGCAAAACGCTATTGAATATATTGAGGCTGGTGATATTGGAGCAGCAGTAGGTTTCAAATCTATTAAAACAGGTGATACATTAACCTCTCAGGAACACCCAATTATTTTGGAATCTATGGATTTCCCAGATCCAGTAATTGGTATTGCTGTTGAGCCAAAAACCAAGTCTGACGTTGATAAATTGGGAATAGGTCTTGCTAAGTTAGCAGAAGAAGATCCTACATTTACTGTGAGATCTGATGAGGCTTCAGGACAAACAATCATATCTGGTATGGGCGAACTTCATTTGGATGTAATTGTTGATCGTCTTAAAAGAGAGTTTAAAGTAGAGGTGAATCAAGGACAACCTCAAGTAGAATATAAAGAAGCAATTACTCAACCAGCTGACCATAGAGAAGTTTATAAAAAACAATCCGGTGGTCGTGGTAAATTTGCTGATATTGTATTCACAGTTGAACCAGCTGAAGAAGGAAAAGTTGGTTTAGAGTTTATCTCCACTATTAAAGGTGGTAATGTACCTAAAGAGTTTATACCTTCTATAGAGAAAGGTTTTAAAATGGCAATGATAAATGGGCCTTTAGCAGGTTATGAAATAGACGCTATGAAAGTTACATTGAAAGATGGTTCTTACCACGATGTAGATTCTGATCAGTTATCTTTCGAATTGGCTGCTAAATTAGGTTTTAAAGCTGCTGCCAAAGCTGCCAAAGCTGTTATCATGGAGCCAATTATGAAGTTAGAAGTGCTTACACCAGAAGAGAATATGGGGGATATAGTAGGCGATCTAAACCGTCGTCGTGGTCAAGTAAATGACATGAGTGATAGAGCAGGTTCTAAAGTTGTTAAGGCAAACGTGCCACTATCAGAAATGTTTGGTTATGTAACTTCGTTACGTACTCTTTCGTCTGGTAGAGCAACATCTACAATGGAATTTTCACACTATGCAGAAACACCAACTAGTATCTCTGAAGAGGTAATTAAAGTTGCTAAAGGAGTTGAAGCTTAATATTTAGAAGATGAGTCAAAAAATTAGAATAAAATTAAAATCTTACGATCACAATTTAGTTGATAAATCAGCGGATAAGATTGTAAAAACTGTCAAAAGTACGGGTGCAGTTGTAACAGGACCAATTCCATTACCAACTCACAAGAAAATTTTCACAGTTTTACGTTCACCTCACGTTAATAAGAAGAGTAGAGAGCAGTTTCAATTAAGTTCTTATAAAAGGTTACTTGATATTTACAGTTCTTCATCAAAAACTATTGATGCGCTTATGAAGCTTGAATTACCAAGTGGTGTAGAGGTTGAAATTAAAGTGTAAGTAAATAATCAGTAGTAAGCTACTGTAACATGTCCGGAGCTGCGAGCGAAGGAAAAACGGAAAAATACAATTCAGGGTCGAAATGTGTTTGACCCTGAGTTTTTTTTAAATAGTTAAATAAATTAATAATAATAATTATGTCTGGGTTAATTGGAAAAAAAATCGGTATGACCAGCATTTATGATGAAAACGGGAAAAACATTCCTTGTACTGTCATTGAGGCTGGACCTTGTATCGTTACCCAAGTCAGAACCAATGAGGTTGACGGGTATGAAGCTCTTCAACTTGGTTTCGATGACAAGTCAGAAAAAAATGCATCAAAAGCTGCATCAGGGCATGCTAAGAAAGCAGGAACTTCTGTTAAGACTAAAGTCGTTGAATTCCAAGGATTCGAAGAAGATTACAAATTAGGAGATGCTATCACTGTAGCGCATTTCAGTGAAGGTGAATTCGTTGATGTTTCTGGAACATCAAAAGGGAAAGGTTTTCAAGGTGTTGTTAAGCGTCATGGATTCGGTGGTGTAGGTCAAGCTACTCACGGACAACATAACCGTTTAAGAGCTCCTGGTTCAATTGGTGCAGCGTCTTATCCAGCACGAGTTTTCAAAGGAATGAAAATGGCCGGAAGAATGGGCGGTGATAAAGTAAAAGTTCAAAATTTAAGAGTTTATAAAGTAGTTCCTGAAAAGAACTTACTTGTTGTAAAGGGATGTGTTCCTGGTCACAAAAACTCTTATGTAATTGTTGAGAAGTAATGAAGGTAGCAGTATTAGATATAAACGGAAAAGACACTGGTAGAAAAGCAGAGCTTTCTAAAGCAGTGTTTGGAATCGAACCTAATAATCACGCTGTATACCTTGATGTTAAGCAATATTTAGCAAACCAACGTCAAGGAACTCATAAAGCTAAGGAAAGAGGTGAGATTACAGGAAGTACTAGAAAAATTAAAAAGCAAAAAGGTACTGGTACAGCTAGAGCAGGAAGCATCAAGTCTGGTGTTTTCAAAGGTGGTGGACGTATGTTCGGTCCAAGACCAAGAAATTATGGTTTCAAATTAAACAAAAACCTTAAGCGTCTAGCTAGAAAATCTGCTCTTACAATTAAAGCAAATGAAAAGTCAATTGTAGTTCTTGAAGATTTCAATTTTGAAACACCAAAAACTAAGAACTTTACTGCTGTTTTAAAGGCATTAGAGTTAGATAACAAAAAGTCATTGTTCGTATTGGGTGAGGCAAATAATAACGTATATTTGTCGTCGCGTAATTTTGAAGGTTCCGAAGTAATAACTTCATCAGAATTAAATACGTACAAGATATTGAATGCAAACAAATTAGTTCTTCTTGAGGGTTCTCTTGAAGGAATACAGTCGAATTTAAGTAAATAAGAAAACCATGAGTATCTTAATTAAACCTATTATTACAGAGAAAGCGACTAACGACAGTGAGATAAACAACTGTTATAGCTTTCAAGTAAATACTAAGGCGAACAAGGTAGAAATCAAAAAAGCGGTGGAAGCTGCTTATGGAGTTTCTGTTGAAAAAGTTCGTACTATAAATGTCCGTCCAGATCGTAATACTCGTTATACTAAAACAGGTATTCAACATGGTAAAACAAATGCAATTAAAAAGGCAATTGTACAACTGGCGGAAGGTGAGACTATTGATTTATACAGTAACATGTAATTAGACAAAAATGTCAGTAAGAAAATTAAAACCAATCACATCAGCTCAGCGTTTTAGAGTAGTTAATGGATTTGACGCCATTACTACTGATAAGCCGGAGAAAAGTTTACTTGCTCCGAATAAAAGATCTGGTGGTAGAAACAGTCAAGGAAAAATGACCATGCGCTATATAGGTGGAGGTCATAAAAAGAAGTATCGTATAATTGATTTTAAAAGAGATAAAGCAGGTATACCAGCTGAAGTCCGTTCAATACAGTACGATCCTAACAGAACCGCATTTATTGCGTTATTGAACTATCAAGATGGAGAGAAGCGTTATATTATTGCTCAAAACGGTTTAACTGTTGGGCAAAAAGTAGTTTCTGGTGATTCTGGAGTAAGCCCAGAAATTGGGAATGCTATGCCATTAAGCCAAATTCCATTAGGAACAATTATTTCTTGTATCGAATTAAGACCTGGTCAAGGTGCTGTAATCGCTCGTAGTGCTGGTGCATTTGCACAGTTAATGGCGCGTGACGGTAAGTTTGCAACTGTCAAATTACCTTCTGGAGAAACAAGATTAATTCTTGTTAATTGTTTAGCAACTATCGGTGTTGTTTCTAATTCAGATCATCAGTTAGTAGTTTCAGGTAAAGCTGGACGCTCAAGATGGTTAGGAAGAAGACCAAGAACTAGAGCTGTTGTTATGAATCCAGTTGATCACCCAATGGGTGGTGGTGAAGGACGCTCGTCTGGAGGTCACCCAAGGTCAAGAAAAGGAATACCTGCTAAAGGATTTAGAACGCGTTCTAAGACTAAGGCTAGTAATAAATATATTGTAGAACGTAGAAAGAAATAATTGATATAGTATGGCACGTTCATTAAAAAAAGGACCATTTATCCATTACAAACTAGAGAAAAAAGTTGCTGAAAATGTAGCAGCTAATAAAAAGTCGGTTATCAAAACTTGGTCAAGAGCATCTATGATTAGCCCTGACTTTGTTGGTCAAACAATTGCTGTTCATAATGGAAGGCAGTTTGTACCCGTTTATGTAACTGAAAATATGGTAGGTCATAAATTAGGAGAATTTTCACCAACAAGATCTTTTAGAGGTCATGCTGGGGCAAAAAATAAAGGTAAAAAATAATAAGAGCTATGGGAATTCGAAAGAAACAAATGGCAGATGCTATTAAAGCAGATAAAAAGCAAGTTGCTTTTGCCAAGCTTAATAACTGTCCTACTTCGCCAAGAAAAATGCGTTTAGTTGCAGATTTGGTTAGAGGTCAAAAAGCAGAAAAAGCTCTACAAATACTAAGATTCAGTCCAAAAGAAGCTTCTCGACGTCTTGAAAAGCTTCTACTTTCTGCTATAGCGAACTGGCAAGCAAAGAACGAGGATGCTGACATTGAATCTGCTGATTTATTTGTAAAAGAGATTAGAGTTGACGGAGGATCTATGTTAAAGAGATTACGTCCAGCACCTCAAGGTCGTGCACACAGAATAAGAAAACGTTCAAATCACGTTACTGTTGTGATTGGAGCATTAAATAATACACAAAGCTAAGATATGGGACAGAAGACAAATCCAATCGGAAACCGCTTAGGAATCATCAGAGGATGGGAATCTAACTGGTATGGAGGTAATGATTATGGAGATAAACTTGCCGAAGACGATAAGATTAGAAAGTACGTACATGTACGTTTATCTAAAGCAAGTGTATCAAGGGTAATTATTGAAAGAACTCTTAAACTTGTAACCGTTACTATCACTACTGCTAGACCTGGTATTATAATCGGTAAAGGTGGTCAAGAGGTAGACAAGTTAAAAGAAGAGCTTAAAAAGATTACTAACAAAGAAGTTCAAATTAACATCTTTGAAATCAAAAGACCTGAGCTTGATGCGTACTTAGTTGCTTCAAGTATAGCAAGACAAATTGAAAATCGTATTTCATACAGACGAGCTATCAAGATGGCTATTGCAGCTGCAATGCGCATGAATGCTGAAGGTATTAAAGTACAGATTAGTGGTCGTTTAAACGGTGCTGAAATGGCTCGTTCTGAACATTACAAAGAAGGTAGAATACCATTATCGACTTTTAGAGCAGATATTGATTATGCTCTTGTTGAAGCACATACTACTTATGGTAGATTAGGTGTTAAAGTTTGGATAATGAAAGGTGAAGTTTATGGTAAAAGAGAACTCTCTCCTCTAGTAGGTCTATCTAAAAAACAATCTGGTAAATCATCAGCACGTGGTGGGAATAAATCTCGTCGCAGAAAGTAATTTTTAAAGTAAAAGAAAATGTTACAACCGAAAAGAACGAAATTTCGTAAAGTCCAGAAAGGACGCATGAAAGGAAATGCCGGAAGAGGGCATCGTCTTTCATACGGGATGTTTGGTATAAAATCACTTGACTCGAATTTCTTAACATCACGTCAAATTGAAGCTGCGCGTATTGCCGCTACCCGTTATATGAAAAGAGAAGGGCAACTTTGGATCAAAATTTTTCCAGATAAGCCAATCACTAAGAAACCTCTTGAGGTACGTATGGGTAAAGGTAAAGGTGCTGTTGAATATTGGGCAGCTGTGGTTAAACCAGGAAGGGTTTTATTTGAAGTTGGTGGTGTGCCATTAGAAGTTGCTAGAGAAGCACTACGTTTAGCTGCACAAAAGCTACCCGTGAAAACTAAGTTTATAATAGCTCGAGATTTCGAGGCTTAATATTAATTATTATGAAGCAAGCAGAAATTAAACAGCTATCTACAGCTGAGTTACAAGAAAAACTTAGTGATACTAAGAAGAGTTACGCTGACCTTAAAATGGCTCATGCCGTTTCTCCTTTAGAAAATCCAATTCAGTTACGTGACGTTAGACGTACCGTTGCTAAATTGGCTACAGAGTTAACTAAAAGAGAAGTACAATAATTGTATTCCGCTGAAAGATGGAAAAAAGAAATTTAAGAAAAGAACGTATAGGAGTTGTTACAAGTAACAAAATGCAGAAATCTATTGTGGTTTCTGAAGTGAAAAAAGTAAAACACCCTATGTATGGTAAGTTCGTGTTAAAGACAAAAAAATATGTTGCACACGACGAAACAAACGATTGTAATATTGGAGATACTGTAAGGATTATGGAAACACGTCCTTTAAGTAAATCTAAATGTTGGAGATTAGTAGAAATAATTGAAAGAGCTAAGTAATTATGTTACAACAAGAATCAAGATTAAAAGTAGCCGACAATACTGGAGCTAAAGAAGTTCTTACTATTCGTGTATTAGGTGGAACTAAAAAGCGCTATGCTTCTGTTGGTGATAAAATAGTAGTAACAGTTAAGTCTGCTACTCCTAACGGTAATATTAAAAAAGGAGCTGTTTCAACTGCTGTCGTTGTAAGAACTGCAAAAGAAGTTAGACGTCCAGATGGATCTTATATTAGATTTGATGATAATGCATGTGTATTGTTAAACCCACAAGGTGAAATGAGAGGTACTCGTGTATTTGGTCCTGTAGCAAGAGAACTTCGTGACAAACAGTTTATGAAAATTGTATCATTAGCACCTGAAGTGCTTTAATTCAATAATTGAGATGACAAAGCTTAAAATAAAATCAGGAGATACAGTTAAAGTTATTGCTGGAGATCACAAAGGGTCAGAAGGTAAAGTACTTACTGTATTAATTGAAAAGAATAAGGCCATTGTTGAGGGTGTTAATATGGTTAAGAAACACACTAAACCAAGTGCACAGAATCCTCAAGGTGGTATTATCGAGAAAGAAGCACCTATCCATATTTCTAATTTATCACTTTTAACATCTAAAGGTGAAACAACTAGAATTGGATACAGAATGGAAGGTGACAAAAAATTAAGATATTCTAAAAAATCTAACGAAGTAATCTAGTTATGGCTTATATATCAAGATTAAAAAAAGAGTATGGCGAGAGAATCATCGCTACTCTTACAGAAGAGTTCGGTTATAAGAACGTAATGCAGGTTCCTAAATTAGAAAAAATTGTAATTTCTAGAGGTGTAGGAGCTGCTGTAGCTGATAAGAAACTTGTGGATCATGCTGTTGAGGAATTAACAACTATTTCTGGACAAAAAGCTGTTGCTACATTATCTAAAAAAGATGTTGCTTCATTTAAATTACGTAAGGGTATGCCAATTGGAGCGAAAGTTACTTTACGTGGTGAACAAATGTTCGAATTTTTAGATCGTCTTATTACTTCAGCTTTACCTCGAGTTAGAGACTTTAGCGGAATTAAAGCTAATGGTTTTGATGGAAGAGGTAACTACAATTTAGGAATTACTGAACAAATTATTTTTCCAGAGATAAATATTGATAAAATCAATAGAATCTCAGGAATGGATATTACTTTTGTGACTTCCGCTGAAACAGACAAGGAAGCTAAGGCATTATTAACAGAATTAGGATTACCTTTTAAAAAGAACTAATTATGGCTAAAGAATCAATGAAAGCCCGTGAGGTAAAAAGAGCAAAGACAGTTGCAAAATATGCAGCTAAAAGAAAGGCTTTAAAAGAAGCTGGAGATTATGAGGCTTTGCAAAAATTACCTAAAAACGCTTCACCTATCCGTATGCATAACAGATGTAAACTAACGGGTAGACCTAAAGGTTACATGAGAGATTTTGGAATTTCTCGTGTATTATTTAGAGAAATGGCTAATAAAGGACTTATACCAGGAGTAAGAAAAGCAAGCTGGTAAATTATTTATAAACTGGTCTCAGGTTCATTTTAAAATGAAAACCAAGACCGTAAAGTAGTATTATGTATACAGATCCAATAGCAGATTTTTTAACAAGGATTAGAAATGCTGTGAAAGCTAATCACAGAGTGGTAGAAATACCCGCATCTAATCTAAAGAAAGAGATAACTAAGATTTTATTCGATCAAGGATATATCTTAAGTTATATATTTGATGACTCTTCTGTACAAGGGACTATTAAAATAGCCCTCAAGTACAACAAAGAGACTAAAGAACCAGTTATTAAAAAGATTCAAAGAATCAGTAAACCTGGTTTAAGAAAGTACTCTAGTGCTGGTGAAATGCCAAGAATTCTTAATGGACTTGGTATTGCTATAGTTTCTACATCTCATGGTGTAATTACAGCTAAGCAAGCACAAAGGGAAAATGTAGGTGGTGAATTATTATGTTACGTTTACTAAAAAAAGGAAATTATGTCAAGAATAGGTAAAAATCCAATAGCGATTCCTGAAGGAGTAACAGTAGAAGTTAATAATAACACAATTACAGTTAAAGGAAAATTAGGAGAATTATCTCAAGATTTTTCAACTGTTGATGTTAAAGTAGAAGAAGGTCAAGTTTTATTTAGCCGAAGTTCTGAAAAGAAAGATGCTAGATCAAAACATGGTTTATATAGAGCATTAGTGAATAATATGATTCTAGGTGTTTCTAAAGGATGGACTAAAGAACTTGAATTGGTAGGAGTAGGTTATAGAGCCTCAAATCAAGGTCAAGTTTTAGATATGGCTTTAGGTTTTTCTCACAACATAGTGCTTGATATTGCACCAGAGGTTAAAGTTGAAACTACTTCTGAAAAAGGAAAAAACCCTATTGTTAAGTTAACATCTCATGACAAACAATTAGTAGGACAAATAGCGGCTAAGATTCGTGGTTTTAGAAAACCAGAGCCTTACAAAGGAAAAGGAATCAAGTTTGTTGGTGAAGAACTAAGAAGAAAAGCTGGTAAATCTGCTTAATAATTAAATTATGGCATTGACAAAGAACGAAAGAAGACTAAGAATAAAAAATAGAATCAGAAAGATAGTTTCTGGTGACGCTGTTAAACCGCGTTTATCTGTTTTTAGAAGTAATAAAGAAATTTATGCTCAAATTGTAAATGATGTTACAGGAGTAACTCTTGCAGCAGCGTCATCTAGAGATAAGGACATAAGTTCTGCAAAAGGTACTAAATCCGAAATAGCAGCATTGGTAGGAAAGGCTGTTGCCGAAAAAGCTTTAAAAGCTGGTGTTGATACTATCTCTTTTGACAGAGGTGGATACTTATATCATGGTAGAGTTAAATCATTAGCAGAAGGTGCTAGAGAAGCAGGACTAAAATTCTAAGAAATTATGTATCAGAAATACAAAAATGCAGAGTTAGTAAAACCAAGTGGACTAGATCTTAAGGATCGTTTGGTTGGTGTACAACGTGTAACAAAAGTAACAAAAGGTGGTAGAGCTTTTGGTTTTTCAGCTATCGTAGTTGTAGGAGATGAAGCAGGTGTTGTTGGTCATGGATTAGGAAAATCTAAAGACGTGGCAACTGCAATTTCTAAAGCTATTGAAGACGCTAAGAAAAATTTAGTAAGAATTCCTATTATAAAGGGAACTTTACCACATGAGCAAAAAGGTAAATATGGTGGTGCTAGAGTTAACATACTTCCAGCAGCACCTGGTACAGGAGTAATTGCTGGTGGTGCTGTAAGAACAGTACTTGAAGCAGTAGGTGTTCATGATGTACTTTCTAAATCTCAAGGATCATCTAACCCTCATAATGTTGTAAAAGCTACATTTGATGCTTTACTTCAATTAAGAGACGCTAGAACAGTTGCCAGAGATAGAGGAATTTCTCTTGAAAAAGTTTTTAACGGTTAATATTAGTGATATGGCAAAGATTAAAGTAACAAAAATTAAGAGTGCTATAAACAGAACTTTAAACCAAAAGAGAACTTTAGAAGCTTTAGGGCTTAAGAAAATTGGTCAGACTGTAGAGCACGATGCCACACCGACTATCATTGGTATGGTTAAGAAAGTAGAACATTTAGTTTCTTTTGAAGAAACAAAATAATAAGACAAAATTATGAACTTAAGTAATTTAAAACCTGCAGAGGGTTCAGTAAAAAGCCAAGGGAAACGTGTTGGTAGAGGACAAGGTTCTGGAAAAGGTGGTACTGCTACAAGAGGGCACAAAGGAGCGAAATCCCGTTCAGGATACTCTAAAAAACTTGGTTTTGAAGGTGGTCAAATGCCACTTCAAAGACGTGTTCCTAAATTCGGTTTTACAAATATTAATCGTGTCGAGTACCAAGGTATAAACCTTGATACCCTTCAACAGTTAATAGATGATAAAACAATAAAAAATACTTTAGATTTTGATACTATGGTTGCCTTACGTTTAGTACGTAAAAACGAGTTAGTAAAAATCTTAGGTAGAGGTGAATTAAAATCCAAATTAACAGTATCAGCTCATAAATTTACTGCTTCTGCCAAAGCTGCAATCGAGGCTGCTGGTGGTGAAGCTGTAACTTTATAATATTGTTTAGAGTATGAAATTCATAGAAACTTTAAAAAATATTTGGAAAATCACTGAACTAAAAGACAGGATCTTACTTACACTAGGTCTCCTTTTAGTTTATCGCTTTGGTGCTCAAGTTGTACTACCTGGGATTGATGCAAGTCAACTGGGAGGTTTAGCTGCGAGTACTGATGAAGGATTATTGGGTCTCTTAAACGCTTTTACAGGGGGTGCTTTTGCAAATGCTTCTGTTTTTGCTTTAGGGATTATGCCTTACATTTCTGCTTCTATTGTAGTTCAATTAATGGGAATAGCTATTCCTTATTTACAAAAACTTCAAAAGGAAGGCGAAAGTGGAAGAAAAAAAATCAATCAAATTACGCGTTGGTTAACTATCGCAATTTGTTTGGTACAAGCTCCTGGTTATCTTGCAAGTTTACCTTCTTTAGGTATTCCATCTAGTGCTTTTTTATTAGGAACAGGGACTTTATTCTATGTGTCTTCTGTATTAATTCTCGTGACTGGTTGTATTTTTGCAATGTGGTTAGGAGAAAAAATTACTGACAAAGGGATTGGCAATGGAATTTCATTGTTAATCATGGTAGGTATTATAGCTACTTTACCTCAGTCCTTTTTACAAGAATATGCAGCTAGAGTTACTGAATCTAATGGTGGTCTAATCATGATTTTAATTGAGATAGTCATTTGGTTTGTAATCATATTAGCATCAGTATTATTAGTACTAGCTGTCAGAAAAATTGAAGTTCAGTACGCAAGAAGAACATCATCTGGAGCCTATGAGCGTAGCGCTAGACAATTTTTACCATTAAAACTAAATGCTTCAGGTGTAATGCCAATCATTTTTGCACAGGCCATTATGTTTGTGCCAACACTAATTGGTAAATCTTTAGGATCTAGTGATGTAGGTCAATGGATGCAATCACAGTTTTCAGATTTATTTGGTTTTTGGTATAATGTGGTCTTTGCTTTGTTAATTATTGTATTTACATACTTTTACACGGCAATCACTGTACCAACAAATAAAATGGCAGATGATTTAAAACGTAGTGGAGGTTTTATTCCTGGAATTAGACCAGGTTCTGAAACTTCAGAATATCTTGACAAGATAATGTCATACATAACTTTACCTGGTTCAGTATTTTTAGCTTTAATTGCTGTGTTCCCAGCGTTTATTGTTAAACTAATGAATGTACAGGCAGGTTGGGCATTATTTTTTGGAGGAACGTCATTGTTAATTATGGTTGGAGTAGCTATAGATACTATGCAGCAAGTAAATTCTTACTTGTTAAATAGACACTATGACGGCTTAATGAAAACCGGTAAAAATAGAAAAGCAGTAGCTTAATTTAATTATGGCAAAACAAGCAGCTATAGAACAAGACGGAACGATTATCGAAGCATTGTCAAACGCAATGTTCCGAGTTGAACTAGAGAATGGTCATATTGTGACTGCTCATATTTCTGGTAAAATGCGTATGCACTATATCAAGTTATTACCAGGAGATAAAGTAAAATTAGAAATGAGTCCTTACGATTTAACTAAGGCTAGAATAACTTATAGATACTAATACGATGAAAGTAAGAGCATCAGTTAAAAAAAGAAGCGCAGATTGTAAATTAGTGCGTAGAAAAGGTAGACTTTACGTAATTAACAAAAAGAATCCAAGATTCAAACAAAGACAAGGGTAATTATGGCAAGAATTTCAGGTGTAGACATACCAAAACACAAAAGAGGAGTTATCTCTTTAACTTACATTTATGGAGTAGGTAAAAGTAGAGCTCAAGAAATCTTAGCAACAGCTAAAGTTGATGAAAACATCAAAGTTCAAGATTGGACTGACGATCAAATCGGTAATATTCGTGAAGCTATTTCAGCTTATACTATCGAAGGTGAATTAAGATCTGAAACTCAATTAAACATCAAGCGTTTGATGGATATTGGATGTTACAGAGGGATTCGTCACAGAACTGGACTTCCTCTTAGAGGTCAACGTACTAAGAACAACTCTAGAACTAGAAAAGGTAGAAGAAAAACAGTTGCTAACAAGAAAAAAGCAACTAAATAATAATTAGTAATATGGCAAAGTCAAATACTAAAAAACGTAAGGTAATAGTAGATGCTATTGGAGAAGCTCATATCACAGCTTCTTTTAACAATATCATTATTTCATTAACGAATAAGAAAGGTGATGTTATTTCTTGGTCTTCAGCCGGTAAAATGGGATTCAGAGGATCAAAAAAGAACACTCCTTACGCTGCTCAATTAGCTGCTGAAGATGCATCTGGAGTTGCTAAAGAAGCTGGTTTAAGAAAAGTGAAAGCTTTTGTTAAAGGTCCAGGTAATGGAAGAGAGTCTGCTATAAGATCAATTCATAATGCTGGTATTGAAGTTACAGAAATTATTGATGTAACTCCACTACCTCATAATGGATGTAGACCACCTAAACGTAGAAGAGTTTAATTAATTTAAGTATAACAAGAACGGTTACTATTTGTCGAAGGATAAGATTAAGACCTTAATTCATAAATACGTTCTAATAATTTTTAAAAAATGGCAAGATATACTGGTCCTAAAACTAAAATAGCTAGAAAATTTGGTGAAGCTATTTTTGGAGATGATAAAGCTTTTGAGAAAAGGAATTATCCTCCAGGTCAACACGGAAATAACAAACGTCGTGGAAAAAAATCTGAATATGCTATCCAGTTAATGGAAAAGCAGAAAGCTAAATATACTTATGGTATATTAGAGCGTCAGTTTAGAAACTTATTCAAGAAAGCTACAGCTGCTTCTGGAATTACAGGTGAAGTGTTACTTCAATTATGTGAATCTAGATTGGACAATGTAGTTTACAGAATGGGTATTGCACCTTCAAGAAGTGGCGCAAGACAACTAGTTTCTCACAGACACATTACTGTAAATGGTAATATCGTTAATATCCCTTCTTATCAGTTAAAATCTGGTGATGTTGTGGCTGTAAGAGAAAAATCTAAATCTTTAGAAGCTATAGCTAATTCTTTAGCTAACTCTTCTAATGTATATGAATGGATTACTTGGAATAATGAAACAAAAGAGGGTACGTTTGTTGCTGTACCTGCTCGAGTTCAAATTCCTGAAAACATCAACGAGCAATTTATCGTCGAATTATATTCTAAATAATAACTGATACAACACGCAATATGGCAATATTAAATTTTCAGAAGCCTGATAAAGTAATCATGATTGATTCTACAGACTTTGATGGCAAATTCGAATTCAGACCCTTAGAACCAGGTTATGGTTTAACTGTTGGTAATGCACTAAGACGAGTTTTATTATCTTCATTAGAAGGTTTTGCAATTACTTCAGTAAGAATTGAAGGCGTTGATCATGAATTTTCTACAATTGCAGGAGTTGTTGAAGATGTTACGGAAATTATACTGAATCTAAAACAAGTTAACTTCAAAAGACAGATTGAAGATGTTGACAATGAATCTGTTTCAATATCGATTTCTGGCCAAGAGCAATTGACTGCTGGTGACTTTCAGAAGTTTATTTCTGGTTTCCAAGTTTTAAACAAGGACCTAGTTATCTGTAACCTTGATCCTAAGGTTACTATCAACATGGAGCTTACAATTGAAAAAGGTAGAGGTTATGTTCCTGCAGAAGAAAATCAAAAATCATCTGCTCCTATTGGAACTATTTTCACTGATTCTATTTATACTCCAATAAAGAATGTTAAATACAGTATTGAAAATTTCCGTGTAGAGCAAAAAACTGATTATGAAAAATTAGTTTTTGAGATTATCACAGACGGATCAATAAATCCTAAAGACGCTTTAACTGAAGCAGCTAAAATATTAATTCACCACTTCATGTTGTTTTCTGATGAGAGAATTACCTTAGAAGCTGATGAAATTGCTCAGACAGAAACTTATGATGAAGAATCATTGCATATGAGACAACTTCTTAAAACCAAGTTAGTTGATATGGATCTTTCCGTTAGAGCTCTTAATTGTCTTAAAGCTGCAGAAGTTGATACTTTAGGTGATTTAGTATCATTCAATAAGAATGACTTAATGAAATTCAGAAACTTTGGAAAGAAATCATTAACAGAGCTAGAGGAACTAGTAAATGTTAAGGGGCTAAGTTTCGGTATGGATTTAAGTAAATATAAATTAGATAAAGACTAAACTCTATAAGAGTTAAATCATAGAAGAAAATGAGACACGGTAAGAAATTTAACCATTTAGGTAGAAAAACAGCTCACAGAAAAGCTATGTTGGCCAATATGGCATGTTCTTTAATTGAACATAAACGTATAAATACAACTGTTGCTAAAGCGAAAGCTCTTAAACAATTTGTTGAGCCATTAATTACTAAATCAAAGGAGGATACTACTCACAATAGACGTATTGTTTTTAGTAGATTAAGACAAAAAGAAGCTGTAACTGAATTATTTAGAGATGTAGCTACTAAAGTAGCTGACAGACCAGGCGGATACACTAGAATTATAAAATTAGGTAATCGTCTTGGGGATAATGCTGATATGGCTATGATCGAATTGGTAGATTACAATGAAATTTACAATGCTGCAAAACCAGCTAAGAAGAAATCTACGCGAAGAGGTAAAGGAGCTAAGAAGGTTGAGACACCTGTAGTTGAGACTCCTGATACTAAAAATGAAGAAGAGTAACATTGAATAAATTAATTCAATATTCAGAAAGGATAAGCATTACATGTTTATCCTTTTTTTTTAATCAAATTTTTATAAATATTAAAATTAATTGAAACGTTGTTAATTAATTAATAATAAGTTTATTTGTTAATTGTAGTTGAATAAGTTTATAAAAAATCATATTAATAAATGTAAATTAGTTTATATTTTTGAACTATTAAATTTAGTTTAATGAATTATAAGTCATCTCAAAAAGCAGTAGTGATATTAGCAGACGGAACAATTTTCCATGGTAAATCTATAGGAGCTACTGGCACATCATTTGGTGAAGTTTGTTTCAATACGGGAACTACAGGCTACCAAGAAATTTTCACAGACCCGTCATACTTTGGTCAACTAATGGTTACTACTAACGCCCACATAGGCAATTACGGTACTCATTTAGATGATATGGAATCAGATTCCATAAAAATTTCCGGTCTCATATGTAGAAATTTTAGTTTTGAATATTCAAGACCTTCAGCAAATGATTCTTTAGAGTCTTTTTTTAACAAACACAACCTTCTGGCTGTCTCTGATGTTGATACGAGAGCTTTGGTAAGTTATATAAGAGAACATGGGGCTATGAATGCTGTTATATCAACCGAAGTTGATAAAATAGAAGATCTTAAAAAACAATTAGCAGAATGCCCTCAAATGGAAGGCTTAGAGTTAGCTTCAAAGGTATCTACTAAGGAACCTTATTTTTATGGAGATGAAAATGCTACATATAAAATTGCTGCTTTAGATATAGGTATTAAAACTAATATTCTTAGAAATCTCTCTAAACGAGATGCCTACATAAAAGTTTTTCCATACAATACTAAATTTGATGAAATGGCATCATGGAACCCGGATGGGTATTTCTTATCAAATGGCCCAGGTGATCCAGAACCACTAATAGATGCTCAAAATTTAGCAAAAGAAATTATTTCAAGGAATTTACCTTTGTTTGGAATTTGTTTGGGGCACCAAGTTATTGCTTTGGCCAATGGAATAGGTACTTATAAAATGCATAATGGACATAGGGGTATTAATCATCCTGTAAAAAATATCATAACTGGTAAAGGCGAGATCACATCTCAAAACCACGGTTTTGCTATAAATAGAGGAGACACAGAATCAAATGACCAGGTAGAAATTACCCATGTTCATTTAAATGATGATACAGTAGCTGGTATAAGACTCAAAAATGCAAATTGCTTTTCAGTTCAATACCATCCAGAAGCAAGTCCTGGTCCACACGATTCGTCATATTTATTTGATCAATTTATTGAAATTCTTCAAAAATAATTTAAAAGCCTCAAAATATCAATTCATTTTTTGAGGCTTTTTTATTACGAAATCCTTATCATAAATATTATTTCTAATTCTTAAAGTAGTCTAATTTTAAACCTAAACATTTTTGTACATTTGATTGCAATAAATTTTATATACAATGAGTATTATAGTTAAAGTCCACGCAAGACAAATTTTAGATTCAAGAGGTAATCCAACTGTTGAGGTAGATGTTATTACAGAAAATGGAATTATAGGAAGAGCAGCTGTTCCATCTGGAGCTTCAACCGGCGAGCATGAAGCGGTTGAGCTACGTGATGGAGGAAGTGCATTTATGGGTAAGGGTGTCTCTAAAGCAGTTGAAAATGTGAATACTATTATTGCAGAAGAACTTTTGGGAGTTTCTGTTTTTGAACAAAACATGATAGACCAATTGATGATTGACTTAGATGGTACACCTAACAAATCAAAATTAGGAGCTAATGCCATCTTAGGTGTTTCTTTAGCTACAGCAAAAGCTGCTGCCAACGAATTAAATATGCCACTTTATCGTTATGTGGGCGGTGTTTCTGCTAATACGTTACCAGTGCCTATGATGAATATCATAAATGGAGGTTCACATAGCGACGCTCCAATCGCTTTTCAAGAGTTTATGGTAATGCCTGTTAAGGCTAATAATTTTTCTCATGCTATGCAAATGGGAACTGAGATTTTTCATAATCTTAAAAAAGTCCTTCACGATAGAGGTTTAAGTACTGCAGTAGGAGACGAGGGTGGTTTTGCACCAACATTAGATGGTACTGAAGATGCCTTGGATACCATTGCAAAAGCAGTTGAAAAAGCAGGTTACAAATTTGGCGATGAGGTTTTAATTGCTTTGGATTGTGCTTCTGCTGAGTTTTATGTTGATGGTAAATATGACTATGCTAAGTTTGAGGGAGAGCATGGTAAAATAAGAAACAGTAAGGAGCAAGCTGATTATTTAGCTGAATTAGTTGAAAAGTACCCAATTATTTCTATAGAAGATGGTATGGATGAGAATGATTGGGAAGGATGGAAATATTTAACTGAAAAAGTAGGAGATAAAGTTCAATTGGTGGGTGATGATTTATTTGTTACTAATGTAGAGCGTCTTTCTAGAGGAATAGAAAATGGAATTGCGAATTCTATACTCATAAAAGTGAACCAAATTGGGACTTTAACTGAAACTATTTCTGCAGTAAATATGGCACATAATGCTGGATACACATCGGTTATGTCTCATAGATCTGGCGAAACTGAGGATAACACAATTGCTGACTTGGCAGTAGCTTTAAATACTGGTCAAATTAAGACAGGTTCAGCTTCTAGGAGTGATAGAATGGCTAAGTATAATCAATTGCTTAGAATTGAAGAAGAATTATCTGAAGTAGCTTATTTTCCTAAAGAAAAAGCGTTTAAAATTTCTTAAAAAACTTAAACCATATAAATTTTTAAAAAGCGAGTCTCTAAGTCTCGCTTTTTTATTTTATTAAAATTTTAGTCTATAAAATCTATTAATTACAACCTTTTTAAATTGGTTCTAATTTTGTAAATTCGCGGAGTCTCAAAAAAATAATTCTTAAAAAACAAATTCAATATATGTCAGATAAAGCTACGCTAGATATTAACGGTAAAAAATATGATTTTCCATTAATTAAAGGCTCAGAGAATGAAGTTGCAATTGATATAAAATCACTAAGAAATTCTACCGAGGGTGTAGTGACCATAGATCCCGGTTTTAAAAATACTGGTTCATGCGAGAGTGCTATTACTTTTTTAGATGGAGAAAAAGGAATTTTAAGGTACAGAGGATATGCGATTGAAGATCTGGCAGAGAAAGCAGATTTTTTAGAAGTTGTCTACTTATTAATTTTTGGTGAATTACCAACTCAAGATGAGTTAGACCAATTTCATAAAGATATTAAAGGACATTCTATCGTAGACGATGATGTTAAAAAGATATTAGACGCATTTCCTAAAACTGCGCATCCAATGGGTGTTTTGTCATCACTTACTAGTGCACTGACTGCATTTAATCCTTTAAATGATCAAATAAATAATATAGACTACGAACGTAGTAAGTCTGCATTATACAATAATATTGTGAAAGTTTTAGGTAAGATACCTATTCTAGTGGCTTGGACTTACAGAAAAAAGAAAGGATTACCCCTTGATTATGGAGACAGCTCTTTAGGTTATTTAGAAAACATCTTAAAAATGATGTTTAAACAACCAAATGAAGAGTATAAGATTAATCCAATAGTTAGAGCAGCTCTTAACAAATTATTGATTCTTCATGCTGATCATGAACAAAATTGTTCTACTTCAACAGTACGAATAGTAGGCTCATCACATGCAGGTTTATTTGCCTCGGTTTCTGCTGGTATATCAGCACTTTGGGGGCCGTTGCATGGTGGTGCTAATCAAGCAGTTCTTGAGATGCTTGAAGCAATTAGAGAAGATGGTGGTGATACTAAGAAGTATATGGCAAAAGCTAAAGATAAATCAGACCCTTTTAGGCTAATGGGCTTTGGACATAGAGTTTATAAAAACTTTGACCCAAGGGCTAAGATTATTAAAGTTGCAGCTGACGAGGTATTAGCTGATTTGGGAATTAGTGATCCAATTTTAGAGATAGCCAAAGGTTTAGAAAAAGAGGCATTAGAAGACCCTTATTTTGTTGAAAGAAAATTATACCCAAATGTCGATTTTTATTCAGGAATAATTTACCGAGCAATGGGTATTCCGGTAGAAATGTTCACCGTAATGTTTGCCTTAGGTAGATTACCAGGTTGGATTGCTCAATGGAGGGAAATGCGCTTGAGAAAAGAACCCATAGGAAGGCCTAGGCAGATATATACAGGCTCAAAATTGAGACCTTTTACTTCGTTAAGCTCACGATAAAATTCTTAAAGCTTCATTTTAAATGAAGCTTTTTTAAATTTATGAGTATGTTACAACTGAATATAAATAATGAGACATCTAGATTAAGAGCAGTTATATTGGGAATTGCTGATAGTAATGGAAAAACACCTTTAATATCTGAAGCCTACGACCCTAAATCAAAACAACATATTATTGCCGGTACTTATCCAACTGAGGCTGATATGGTAAATGAAATAGATGCTGTTGCAAAAATTCTAGTGCGTCATGGAGTAACCGTTTACAGACCGTCTGTTATTGAAAATTATAATCAAATATTTTCTAGGGATATAGCATTTGTAATTGGAGATAAATTTATTAAGGCGAATATTTTACCTGACAGAGATAAAGAATATAATGCAATTAATCATGTTACATCTAAACTTAACAAAGATTGTATATTAGAACTTCCTGATGAGTGTCATGTTGAAGGTGGGGATGTAATGCCTTTTAATGAATATATTTTTGTGGGAACATACTCCGGTGAAGATTATCCAGATTATGTTACAGCAAGAACTAATTTAGATGCTGTAATAGCATTACAAGAGCTTTTTCCTGATAAAACTGTTAAATCTTTTGAATTAAGAAAATCTAACGATGATCCATACAACAATGCTTTACATTTAGATTGTTGTTTTCAGCCAGTAGGGGGAGATAAAGCCATACTTCACAAAAATGGGTTTTTAGTAGAATCTGAATACCAATGGTTAGTTGATTTTTTTGGAAAAGAAAATATTTTTGAAATTAGTTCAGAAGAGATGTATGCTATGACTAGTAATATTTTTTCAATAAGTGAGGATTTAGTTATTTCTGATGAAAGGTTTACAAGGCTAAATGCTTGGTTAGAGAGTCTCGGTATCACAGTTGAAGTTGTGAAATACAGCGAAATTGCTAAACAAGAGGGTTTACTGAGGTGTTCAACGCTCCCGTTAATAAGAGATTAAGAACTCAGAGCTTGTTAAAATATTCATTAACTATTTTAATGTATTCTTTTTTGGCATCTTCACTTGAAACATGTTTTATTTGAAATAATGCATTAGTTTTAAAGGCATTGATGATTTCTCTTTTACTTGATGGTTTGTCCTCGTCGTTAGTTGCTTTTTTATAAAGAGCATAGATTTTAAGTAAAAAATCTGCGGGAAGAGGCTTGTTGCAATTGTTTACAAGTGCAACTGCTTTTTCAAAGTTTTTTTGTGAAGTTTCATTAGTCATAACTAGCTAATACACTTTCTCCACCTCTAACTTTATCATTAAGTTTGACTTTAATTCTAGAGTCCAATGGGATATAAATATCTACACGTGATCCGAATTTTATAAATCCAGAATCCTCACCTTGTTTTGCATTTCCCCCTTCCTTAGCATAATTAACTATGCGCTTAGCTAAAGCACCGGCAATTTGTCTAAATAAAACTTCTCCAAATATTTTACTTTTAACGACTACGGTAGTTCTTTCATTTTCCTCACTAGCTTTAGGATGCCAAGCTACCAGGTATTTTCCTTCATGATATTTACTAAATGTAATATCGCCAGAAATAGGATATCTCGTGACATGAACATTTATGGGTGACATGAATACAGATAATTGAATACATTGTTGTTTTAAATATTCTTTTTCATAAACTTCCTCTATTACAACCACTTTACCATCTACGGGGGAAATAATATGTTGATCGTTTATTATAGTTTGTCTTTTAGGATTTCTAAAAAACTGTAGAATTAGAATTAAAAAAAACAAGATTAATAACATTAAAACTGTTCTTAACCAACCAGTTTCCATAATGAAATTATCAATCAATAAAAATGAAATTACTGTCAGAATTAAACTGATTAATATGATTTTGTGTCCTTCTTTATGAAACATATTCAAAAAATCTTAAAAATAAATATACAAAAGGGATGCTGAAAATTATGCTATCAAACCTATCTAATAACCCACCGTGACCAGGCATAATAGCGCCACTATCTTTAACATTTGCAATTCTTTTAAATTTAGATTCAACTAGATCGCCCAAAGTTCCAATTGTAAATATTATGGATGCAATAATTAACCATGACCAGATATTTAGGGTATTTGATATATTATAAAAAATAAAGCTAATAATTAGTGAAAAACATCCACCTCCAAGAAATCCTTCAATTGTCTTTTTTGGCGAAATTGTTGGAAAAAGCTTATTTTTTCCAAATGTTCTTCCTGTTAAGTAAGCAAACGTATCATTAGTCCACACAATTAGAAATACACCAAGTAAAAGATTAGAATTTAAAGGTTGATTTTCAATAGATAAAAAGCTTAAAAAAATAAACGGTACTCCTATGTAGAAAAATGATAAAATATATTTATTATTTATAGGTTGATAGTCCATAAACAAACCTCTAATCAAAATTAAATTTATAAACACACTTATAAATAGAATGATATTAATAATTACTGAAATCAGTTCGGAATTGAAAATTTGAAATGGGTTAAAAATCAGAGTAATAAACACCAAAGTATAAATCAACAGCATCCATATTTTGGGTTTAGAATCTTTTAGTTTGTTAAATTCTAGTTGGCAAATTATACTAGTTAAAATTAAAATAGCATTAAGCAAATAATAAGAATTTAACGCAAGAATAACAAGCGATACATAGAATAACCCTGAAAGTGATCGTTTAAAAAGGTCTTTCATTACAGGTCTTCTAATAATAACAGGTAAAGATTTTTGCAACTGCTACCATAAGACATGAAATTTTCATCTTGATTTTCATCTTTTTTAAAATGCTTAATAGTAGTGATGTTTGAAGGAATTGAATCATTAAGTTTCTGCCCTTTCTTTATGCCCCTTAAGCCGTCACCTATATTTTTGACAATTTGACTTGTTTTTGAAAAAATGACCATATTTTCAGGAAGTTCTTTTAACTTGTTTTCAGCCAATTGTTTTGAGCAGATTAAAATTGATCCATCATCAGCTATTAAATATTCACAGGTTGACAAAAAGAAATCAACATTATCAGTTTTTACTGGAAAATTGATAGCATTAAAAATATGTTTTAGATCAGTGTCATAAATCAATGTTTTATCTATGGCCCATTTATTTTCTTCCATTATTAAATAGAGGTTTTTTATAACTTCTTGAAAATTTTCACAGTATAAAAATTTACCACCGTTTGAGTTAAAATTTATTGTAAATTTTTCATCTAAAGGAATTTTTATTTCAGGCATAAATTTACCACGCTCCTCAAAAGAGTCAGATGTCTTTTTTGAGGATGATTTTTTACCTAAAAATCTTTGAAAAAACTTCATTCAAGTAAATGATAACTGAGATAAATATAATATTCAAATATAAAAAAACTTAAATTAACAGTAGCTAATTTAAGTTCTTTAGTTATTCGGAAGTCCAGTAATTTTTACTCAGTTAAAACTTCTTTTTCAAAACTTCGCTCTCCAAAAATTTCTTTAAGATTATCTTTAAAAATCACTTCTTTTTCTAATAATACTTCAGCAAGAGCTGTTAGCTTGTCTTTATTTTCCTCTAATATTTTTATGGCCCTGTGATATTGATTTTCAATTATACTAGAAATTTCCTTGTCAATAGTAATAGCTGTTTCTTCACTGTATGGTTTGGTGAAGCCGTATTCATTTTGGCCAGATGAATCATAATATGTAATATTACCAACTTTATCGTTTAGGCCATATATAGTTACCATGGCTTTTGCTTGCTTGGTTACTTTTTCTAAATCACTTAGGGCACCAGTTGAAATTTTATTAAAAATAACTTTTTCAGCAGCTCTACCACCAAGTGCTGCACACATTTCGTCAAGCATTTGTTCAGGTCTAACAATTTGTCTTTCCTCTGGTAAATACCAGGCAGCTCCTAATGATCGCCCTCTAGGTACAATTGTAACTTTAACAAGAGGGGCAGCATGCTCTAGCATCCAACTAACAGTAGCGTGACCTGCTTCGTGAAATGCAATAGCTCTTTTTTCTTCAGGCGTAATAATTTTATTTTTCTTTTCAAGTCCTCCAATGATTCTATCAACTGCATCTAGGAAATCTTGTTTACTTACAGATTTTTTACTTTTTCTTGCTGCAATTAAAGCAGCTTCATTACATACATTGGCAATATCTGCACCAGAAAAACCTGGAGTTTGTTTTGATAAAAAGTCAACATCAAGATGTTCAGATTTCTTGATATTATTTAAATGAACCTCAAAAATTTCTTTGCGTTCTCTGATATCAGGAAGGTCAACATAAATTTGCCTGTCAAATCTCCCTGCTCTCATTAATGCTTTGTCTAAAACGTCAGCGCGGTTTGTAGCTGCTAATACGATGACATTAGTATTGGTTCCAAAACCATCCATTTCTGTAAGAAGTTGGTTTAGGGTATTTTCTCTTTCATCATTTGAGCCAGAAAAGTTGCTTTTTCCTCTTGCTCTACCTATGGCATCAATTTCATCAATAAATATTATGGCTGGAGATTTCTCTTTTGCTTGTTTAAAAAGATCTCTAACTCTTGATGCACCAACTCCAACAAACATTTCAACAAAATCAGATCCAGACAAAGAGTAAAAAGGAACTTTAGCTTCTCCTGCAACTGCTTTGGCTAATAACGTTTTTCCGGTTCCCGGAGGTCCAACTAGTAGGGCTCCTTTTGGGATTTTACCACCAAGGGAAGTATATTTTTCAGGATTTTTTAAAAAGTCAACAATCTCTTGAACTTCTTCTTTAGCACCTTCTAGACCAGCAACATCTTTAAATGATGTTTTTGTATCTGTTTTTTCATCAAAAAGGCGAGCTTTTGACTTACCAATGTTAAATAATTGCCCACCGGCACCACCAGAGGCTCCACCAGACATTCTTCTCATTATAAAAATCCAAACAGCTATAATTATAACAATAGGTAATATTGAGAATAAAAGATTACCCCAAACATTTTCTTCTGTTTTATATTTTAGTTCTGTATTTAAATTGTTATCAACTATCGCTTTATTTATAGCTTTTTCAAAGTTTTGTAAATCACCAAATTCAAAAACATAATTTGGGTTTAAACCAACTCCAGGAATAAGGCTATTGGGTTTTGATTTTTTGTGAACTTCTTTATTTGAAGCATCTTTAGTTAAGTAAACTTTAGCCTCTCTTTGATTGATGATTTCAATTTTTGATACATCACCATTCTCAAGATATTCAATAAACTTAGCTGGTGTAGTAGCATTAGAACTTTGATCACTAATACTTCCGCTAAATATTTGAATAACGATAAACGCTGTGATAACTATTCCATATATCCAATATGGATTTATCTTGTTAGAAGGCTTTTTTTCTTTTCCCATTCTTTTTCTTTAATAGCTTGTTTCTATTGTTGTTGTTACTGCATCACCCCATAAACCTTCAATATCGTAATAATCTCTAATGTGTTTTTGAAATACATGAACTACTACATTTACATAATCCATCAGAACCCATTCAGCATTGTCATTTCCTTCAATATGCCATGGGTTATCTTTAAGCGATTTACTTACTTTTCGTTGCACTGAGTTTACAATAGCATTAACTTGGGTATTTGATGTACCCTCGCATATTATAAAATAATTACATACAGTATTTTCAATTTCTCTAAGGTCGAGTATGGTTATTTCCTTTCCTTTAACATCTTCAATGCCACTTATTATTGTAGTGATTAAAAGATCAGAATTGCTTTGTTTTTTAGGCATTAATTTAAATTAAATTTAACTGCAAAGTTATTATTTTTTTAGTACTTAAAACTTTATTTTGTCATAAGATAAACATAAAAAAACATAAATGAAGTTAATCAAACTTGATGCCATTGATTCAACAAATACTTTTCTTAAAAATTTGGCAGTAAATGTTGAACTTGATGATTTCACAGTAGTTAGTGCTAAACACCAATTGAGTGGTAAAGGACAGATGGGGTCAGAGTGGGTGTCTGAGGTAGATAAAAACCTCATGTTTAGTGTTTATAAAAGGTTTGAGCGATTAACAATAGAAAATCAATTTTGTATTTCTATGATAGTTAGTTTGACAATACACGAGGTTTTAAGTGCATTAAAATTGTCTAAAATTAAAATCAAATGGCCAAATGACATTTTGTCGTGTGATAAGAAAGTAGGTGGGGTTCTTATAGAAAATAAACTAAAAGATAAACAAATTGAAAGTTCAATAATAGGTATCGGTTTAAATGTTAATCAAACTGTTTTTAGAAACTTAAATCAGGCCTCATCATTGTATGTTAATTACAAAAGAAAATTTGACAGGGATAATCTCTTAAAGCAAATTGTAAATCGTCTTGAAATTAATTTTAAAAAATATGATTTTTCAAGCTCAGATTCAATTAATGAACTTCATAGTAATTATGAAAAGTTACTTTTTAATCTAAATTTATTAAAACCTTATAGTTTACAAGATGAAACTATTTTTGATGGAGTTATTAAAGGTGTGACTGAAATAGGCGAGTTGAAGATAGAGGTAAATGGGGTTAATGAAACATTTAATATCAAAGAAATAAGGTTTTTATACTAAATTGTTTTACTAGCATTAGAAACTAGTGTTTCTAAAAAAGAGGTGATAGGCTTTTTTATCATCATTGCCATCATTGGGTTAAAATCGCCTTCAAACTCCAAGTCAATTTCACAGCAATTAGAATCTATTTCATTAATATTTATGATCAGAGAGAAATCAATTTTTCCTCCACCAGCAGTAAATTTAATATAGTTATTGGGATTACTCTCAGTTTGCTTGAGTGCTATTTCTGGCATGCCTTTCAATGCAAACAAAAATTTGGTTGCATCATAAGCTTCAAACTTAGAAATACTTTCAGGCATTAGCTTTTCAAAATTATTGGCATCACTTAAAAAAGAATGAGTTTCTAATGCCGAATTGTTTACAGTAACTTTAGAGGAGTTGATTTGCATAGTACATTTAGATTATTTTCCCCATTCACTGGGATTAGAATTCCATAATTTTAAAACCTCATGTTCTTGTGAAGAAATGTAATTGGTTTCTTTAGCTAGAGCTAGTAAGTTTTTATAGTTACTAAGCGTATTAAGTTTGATATTAGCATTTTTAAAATTTTCCACTGCAATATCAAAGCCATATGAAAAAATAGCAATCATTCCTAATACATCAACTTCAGCTTTTTTAAGAGCATTAACGGCATTTAAGCTGCTCTTACCAGTGCTTATAAGATCTTCAATAACAACAACAGATTTTCCAGACTCTATACTTCCTTCAATTTGATTTTGTCTACCATGAGATTTTGCTTCAGGTCTAACATAGATAAATGGTAAGCCTAGTCTATCTGCTACTAGCATTCCTATTCCTATAGCTCCTGTAGCAACTCCGGCAATGGCGTCTGGATTACCATATAATTTTTTCACTTGTTCAGCCATGGTACTTGCTATGAAATCTCTAACCTCCTTATAAGATAGGATTATTCTATTATCACAATATATTGGCGATTTCCACCCTGAGGCCCATGTAAAAGGTTTGTTTGGCTGAAGTTTAATAGCATTAACTTCTAAAAGTGATGAAACAGTTTTGTCGGATATTACTTTGTCAAAAATCATAGAAGCAAATCTACATAAATTTGTTAAAAATGATATTTTTACATAATAAATTAAACAAATTAGATGAATATTTTTTTTGACGATAAGCTAATCAAGTTAACTACAAAAGTGGAATTTGAAGATGGCTTTAAAAATTACCTTCTTAAGTCTTTCGATCTTGAAGATATTTTACTAGAGCTAAAGAAAACAAGTTTATTAGAAGTAAGATTGATTGGAGCTGAGGAATCCTCATTATTTAAGGGGTTTTTAAAGAAAATAAAATTAGTAAAAGCAGCTGGAGGTATTGTTATAAATTCTATGAATCAAGTGTTATTTATATACCGGAATAACAAGTGGGATTTACCAAAAGGACGAGTCGAAAAAAATGAAGCATTAGAATTGGCAGCAGTTAGAGAAGTTGAAGAAGAAACAGGAGTAGAAAATTTAGAGATCATTAACCACATTAAAACCACCTATCATATTTTTAAACGAAATGGTGTTTATAAACTTAAAGAGACTTTTTGGTATCAAATGCAAACTAATTTTAATGGGGATTTGATTCCTCAAATAGAGGAGGGTATTACCAAAGTGGAATGGAAAAGCAAGAATGAAGCCCAAAATGTTCCAGAAAACTCATATCGAAATATAAAATGCTTACTTAATGAATTTTATATTAGTAACCCTGTTTAAGTCAATCTATAAATAGTATTTTTGCACAAATTTAAAAAATGGAACAGATTACAGATACCATTTTAATGATAAGGCCAGTTTCTTTTTCTAAAAATGAAGAGACAGCAATAAATAATTATTTTCAATCAGATATAAATAATTCTGTAGATACCATAAATAAACAAGCTCAATTTGAGTTTGATACTTTTGTGTCTAAGTTAAAAGCAATTGGGGTTAATGTTCAAGTAGTCGAGGACACTAGTTTACCTGTAACTCCAGATGCGGTGTTTCCTAATAACTGGATTTCATTTCATGCTAATGGTGATGTGGCTTTGTATCCAATGTATGCAAGAAATAGGAGGTTGGAACGCAGAAGTGATGTTTTAGACATTCTTGAGAATCAGGGTTTTGTTATTACTAACACCATTGATTACTCTTCTGCAGAAAATGAAGGTGTTTATTTAGAAGGTACCGGAAGTATAATTTTAGATAGAGTAAATAGAAAAGCCTATTGTGCTTTATCAGATCGTGCAGACGAATCACTTTTTATTGAATTCTGTGAAGATTTTGAGTTTTTACCGCTAATTTTTAATGCTAATCAAACTTTTGAAGGTAAAAGATTACCAATTTATCATACAAATGTTATGATGTGTATTGCTGAGACTTTTGCTGTGATATGCCTAGACAGTATAGACAATAAGAAGCAACGTCAATCAATTGTTGAGCATCTTAAATCTGACGGTAAAGAAATTATTTCAATATCTGAAAACCAAATGCATCAATTTGCTGGGAATATGCTCCAGCTTAAAACAAGTAATGGTAGTGCTATTTTAGTTATGAGCCAGTCTGCTTGTGAAAGTTTAAGCGAGAGTCAGATAAAATCTATTAATTCGCATTGTGACATTTTATATTCCCCATTAACTACAATTGAAACTTGTGGTGGCGGAAGCGCTAGGTGTATGATGGCGGAAATTTTCTTACCTAAAAAAACAACAAAAATCTGAAATCATATAGATCAATGAATATTTACTCTACATTAACTAAAAATATCTCAGAAGCTTTACATCATTTGTATGGTGTTCAAATAGATGATTTTGAATTTCAAGCCACACGAAAAGAATTTTCAGGAGATATTACTTTGGTAGTTTTTCCATTATTAAGACATATTAAGGGAAATCCCGTAGCTATTGGAGAATCTGTTGGGGAATTTTTAGTTGGTAAAATAGATGAAGTTAAAGGATTTAATGTAGTAAAAGGTTTTTTAAACATTGAATTGAGTGATTCTTATTTCTTATCATTTTTAAATTCTGCATTAAATGATACTCAATATGGTTTTGTAAATGCCTCAGGAAAAGCTGTAATGGTTGAGTATTCTTCTCCAAACACAAACAAACCCCTGCATTTAGGTCATATTAGAAATAATCTATTGGGTTATAGTATTGCAGAAATTTTAAAAGCCTCGGGTAAAAAAGTTTATAAAACTCAAATTATTAACGATAGAGGAATCCATATTTGTAAAAGTATGTTGGCTTGGAAATTATTTGGAGATGGTGAGACGCCAGAATCCTCAGGTATTAAAGGTGATAAATTAGTTGGTAATTATTATGTCAAGTTTGACCAAGAGTACAAAAGGCAAATAAAGCAATTAGTTGAGAAAGGTTCAACTGAGGAGGAAGCAAAAAAAGATGCACCTTTAATGATTCAAGCTCAAAAAATGCTTCTAGACTGGGAATCTGGAGTTAAAGAAGTTGTTAAATTGTGGGAGACTATGAATTCTTGGGTGTATGCTGGATTTGATGTGACTTATAATTCTTTGGGAGTTAATTTTGATGCACTTTATTATGAGAGTAATACTTATTTATTAGGAAAAGCTTTTATTGAAGAGGGTTTGTCAAGTGGAGTGTTTCATAAAAAACAAGACGGATCTGTTTGGTGCGATCTCACTGATGAAGGTTTAGATGAAAAAATAGTCCTAAGATCAGATGGATCTTCGGTTTATATGACTCAAGATATTGGAACCGCTATTCAACGCATAAAAGATTATTCAGATGTTGGGGGTATGGTTTATACCGTTGGTAATGAGCAAGACTATCATTTTAAGGTATTGTTTTTAATTCTTCAAAAATTAGGTTTTGATTGGGCTAATAATCTTTTTCATTTAAGTTACGGTATGGTTGATTTGCCATCGGGAAAAATGAAAAGTAGAGAAGGAACCGTTGTTGATGCAGATGATTTAATAGAAGAAATGACTCAAACAGCAGCTTCTATTTCTCAAGAGCTTGGGAAGCTAGACGGTTATTCCGATGAAGAAAAAATAAAGACCTATAATACAATTGGATTAGGAGCTCTAAAATATTTTATTTTAAAAGTTGATCCCAAAAAAAGAATTCTTTTTGACCCAAAGGAGTCTGTTGATTTTCAAGGAAATACCGGTCCTTTCATACAGTATACGTATGCAAGGATTAGAGCTATAATTAGAAAGTCTGATATTTCAATTACAGATTTACAGTTTCAAAATGATATTACACTTCATGAAAAGGAAAAAGAGATTTTAAATCTTTTGAGTCAATACCCAGAAACAATTCAATCAGCAGCAAAAAATTACAGTCCAGCGCTTATTGCTAATTATACTTATGATTTAGTAAAATCTTTTAATTCTTTTTATCAGAACGTTTCTATTTTGGGAGCGAACTCAGAACATGAAAAAAAGTTTAGAGTACTTTTATCTTTTAAAGTAGGTGAAGTAATAAAAAGTAGTTTTCAGTTACTTGGGATTAAAGTACCTGAAAGGATGTAAAAAAAAAAGGTGTCAATATTGACACCTTTTTAATTTTCTTTAATGTTGTTACTAATCTTTAGATGAGGCTATAGCTACGGCATAGACTACAAGTCCAAACCCTATCTTGTTAATAGCATCACCAATGTTGTATACAACATCCATATCTAATCCAATCCCATCTACAAAGTCATACCATCCGTCTGTACCAATCATGTAACCTAATGGGTAAATAGACCATCCTACTAGTACAAACCAACATAGCATTTTGTGTGACTCTAGGACTTGTCCACCAGCAGCTTCTGCTAGTTTCTTAGCACCACCAAGCCATACTTCATAAGCAATTACAAAGTAAGCTAAACCTGAAATTGTTCCCCATAATACTGCACTATCGCCAGTTTCACCTAAGTAACCAGTTACAAGCATAATTACAGAAAGTCCAATTAATTTCCACATTAATGATTTAGTAGCACCTGCTACTTTAAGGATGAGATAAAACTCAACACACATTAATGGTACAGTAAGAATCCAGTCAACATATCTAAAAAATGTTGGAGATTCTCCAAATTCAGCCCAATAGTCTCTCATGTAGAAATAATGAACAGCTGCAATGAAAGTAATTAAACCAGAAACTAGTAATGAAACTTTCCATTTCTTGTCTACACTACTCATTGATAGGAAGAAAAATACCGATGCTGCCATCATAGCCATACATCCGATAAAGAAGGTAAAACCTACATAATCATTAGTTGCCATTTTGCTAACTAAAGAGATTGAGTTAATTAAAAAATTCATAATAATTGATGTTTAGATTGTTTTGTTTGATGTAATTTAATAAAAGCTAAACAAATAATTGCTAAAAAATGCATTAACTTTATGAACATTATGAAAAAAAGGACTATTGTTTTTTCGAATTTGAAAAATTTTTCGATTGTTTCTACTTTTTTTGCTTTATGGATTTCCACCTACTTTAACGTAAGTTCCGAGGACCTTTTAGGGTATTTTTTAATACTTTCTATTGGCTTGCTTCATGGATCTAATGATTTAAAAATAATTGTTCAAACGTCTAATAAACTTAAGGGTTTTGGCTTTTTTAAACTTTTAAGTGGTTACATTTTTATAGTGACTTTAGTAGGAATATCATTTTATTTTATTCCTGCATTTGCTTTATTGATTTTTATTTTAATAAGTGCTTATCATTTTGGAGAACAACACTGGAATACTCTTTTTTGGAAAAAAAATATTTTTGTTAATATTTTTTTTGTGAGTTATGGTTTAATGATACTTTTTGGGATTTTTATGTTCAATGATCAATTAACTTCAGAAATAATATTCAATCTTACCAATATTAAACTATCGCAAATTCACTTTAAATGGGTGCTATACTTAACTATGTTATCAACTTTTGTTAACTCAGTTTTGCTATACAACAAAAAGTATTTTGATTGTAATATTCCTGTTGAATTGTTTTTGCTGTTAGTTTTTGCAGTAGTATTTTATAAATCTACATTAATATGGAGTTTTGCTATATATTTTATCTTATGGCATTCTCTACCTTCTATATTAGATCAAACTAAACAGCTATACGGTTGTATTTCAAAAGAAAATGTTTTTAGATATGTAAAAAGCTCTTTTTTGTATTGGTTTGTATCTGTTTTTGGTCTCAGTGTATTATTTTACTTATTAAAAGACGATTTTATATTTTTTAATTCAGTTTTTTTCTCCCTTCTAGCTGCAATAACTTTTCCTCATGTCATGGTGATGAGAATATTTTATAACACGAAATGATTTTTTACTCAAAAACATATTTTAATTATAAATCATATTTTCTTTTCAAATTGTTAAATTTGCACCTCTAAAATTTAATAAATTATGTTTAACAACCTAAGTGAAAAGCTAGATAAGGCCTTACATGTTTTAAAAGGACACGGAAGTATTACAGAAGTTAATGTTGCAGAAACTCTTAAGGAAGTCAGAAGAGCTTTGTTAGATGCTGATGTTAACTTTAAAATAGCGAAGGAATTTACAAATAAAGTTAAACAAAAAGCTTTAGGACAAAACGTTTTAACGACGCTTCAACCTGGTCAATTAATGGTTAAAATTGTAAAAGATGAATTAACCGAATTAATGGGGGGAGACGCAGAGGGTGTTAATTTATCAGCAAGTCCATCGGTAATTCTTATGTCCGGTTTACAAGGGTCGGGTAAAACAACCTTTTCAGGGAAACTTGCCAATTACTTAAAAAATAAAAAAACTAAAAAGCCTTTGCTAGTAGCATGTGATGTATACAGGCCTGCAGCGATAGACCAGTTACACGTCGTTGGTGATCAAATAGGAGTTGAGGTATACAGTGATAGAGAAATCAATGATCCAGTTGCCATAGCAAAAGCGGGTGTAGCTCACGCCAAGTCAACTGGGTGTAATGTAGTTATTATTGATACAGCAGGACGTCTAGCTGTGGATCAAGAAATGATGGATGAAATTTCAAATATCCACAGTGCCATTTCACCTCAAGAAACTTTATTCGTTGTAGATGCAATGACCGGTCAAGATGCAGTTAATACAGCGAAATCATTTAATGATGTATTAAACTTTGACGGTGTAATATTAACTAAATTAGATGGTGACACAAGAGGAGGTGCTGCCATTTCTATTAAATCTGTGGTTCATAAGCCTATTAAGTTTATTGGTACTGGAGAAAAAATGGAAGCTATAGATGTTTTTCACCCTTCACGAATGGCTGACAGAATTCTTGGGATGGGTGATGTTGTGTCGTTGGTTGAGAGAGCTCAGGAGCAATTTGATGAGGAAGAGGCAAGAAAGTTGCAGAAAAAAATTGCAAAAAACCAGTTTGGATTTGATGACTTTCTTAAACAAATTCAACAAATTAAGAAAATGGGTAACATGAAAGATTTAGTTGGGATGATACCAGGAGCAGGTAAAATGATGAAGGATGTTGATATTGACGACGATGCTTTTAAACATATAGAAGCTATAATTCACTCTATGACTCCAAAGGAGCGAGCAAATCCTGCAACACTAAATGCTAGTAGAAAAAAACGAATTGGTAAAGGTTCTGGTACATCTGTTCAACAAGTAAATCAATTACTTAAGCAGTTCAATCAAATGAGTAAAATGATGAAAATGATGCAAGGCGGTGGCGGTCGAAAAATGATGCAAATGATGCAGAACATGCGTTAAATCAAAGCTTTTAATTAATATTTATCTCAATGACAATTTTAGACGGTAAGAAGGTTAGTAACGACATTAAAAATGAAATTACTGAGGAAGTTAAACAAATCAAATCTAGAGGCGAAAAGGTGCCTCATTTAGCTGCAGTTATTGTTGGAAATGATGGTGCAAGTTTAACTTATGTTGGAAGTAAAGTTAGAACATGTGAACAAATTGGTTTTGAGTCTACTTTAATTCAGTTACCAGATACAATTACTGAAAATGAATTACTTACTGAGATAGAAACGTTAAATAAAAATTCAGAGGTAGATGGTTTTATAGTCCAATTGCCTCTACCAAAACATATAGATTCAGAGAAGATACTTTTAAGTATTCATCCAGACAAAGATGTAGATGGTTTTCATCCTGCCAATTTCGGTAAAATGGCACTAGATATGCCGTCTTTTATTCCTGCCACACCTTATGGCATTATGGAGCTTTTAGATCGTTATAATGTCCCAACAACCGGAAAACATACTGTGGTAATTGGAAGATCTCACATAGTAGGGCGTCCTATGAGTATTTTGTTAAGTAGAAGAGGAGAGCCAGGAGATTCTACAGTCACTTTAACGCACAGTAGAACTCAAAATATTGAAGCCTTCACTAAAAGTGCAGATATAATTGTTACAGCATTAGGTGTTCCAGAATTTTTAAAAGCCAATATGGTAAAAGAAGGTGTTGTTGTTGTAGATGTAGGAATTACAAGAGTTACAGATGACTCCAAGCCCAAAGGATATCGTATTACAGGAGACGTGGACTATGAAAATGTATCAAAAAAAGCTAGTTTCATTACTCCTGTCCCAGGAGGAGTAGGCCCTATGACCATTGCTATGCTTATGAAAAATACATTGTTAGCAAGAAGTAGAAAATAAAATATTAAAAATAACCTTATTCGAGGTTTTTTTAAATTGTCTTTTTGGATGATTCCAAAAGACTTTGAAGCGTTTTTAATTCTTCAGTACTTAATTCTCTATATTCACCCGTAGGAATATTTAATTCAATATTCATTATTCGAGTCCTTTTAAGAGTGATTACATCATAACCAAGATATTCACACATTCGTCTTATTTGTCTGTTCAGGCCTTGAGTAAGTATGATTTTGAATGTTGTGGAATTGATACGTTTAATTTTACAAGGCTTTGTAACTTGATCTAATACAGGAACACCATTAGCCATTCGTTTGAGGAAGGTTTGAGAGATTGGTTTATCTACACTAACGACATACTCTTTTTCGTGATTGTTACTAGCCCTTAGGATTTTATTTACGATATCACCATCATCAGTTAATAAAATTAGCCCTTCACTAGGCTTGTCAAGTCTTCCAATGGGAAAAATTCTTTTATGATAGTTTACAAAATCAATGATGTTGTCTTTTTCTACTTTGGTGTCAGTAGTACAAACAATGCCTACAGGTTTATTTAAAGCTAAATAGGTGAATTTAGTCTTAGTATTTTTGACCAAAATTCCATCTACAGCAACTTTGTCATTATCAGTTACTTTAGTTCCGTGGACGGGAAGTTCCCCATTAATAGTAATACGTCCTTCATCAAGTAATTTATCTGCTGCTCGTCTTGAGCAGTATCCAATTTCACTTAAGTATTTATTTATACGCTTTGGGTCAGACATGTTATCGATTTTACAAGGGTAAAATTATAAATTTTGTTCAATTACTTTGATGAAGTATCAATCAATTACAAATTAAAATTTTAGAAAGTCTAAACAAGTAGTCCATATCTTTTCATGTTTTAATTTATGGCCTAAGCCAGTTGTTACATAGGATTTTGAGTTCTTAAGTCCGCTCTCTATGGCAGCAAGATCGCTAAATGGAATTATTTTGTCATTTTTGTCATGGATTAATAGCGATTCAATAGTAATGTTTTCTATAAATTTTGCGGTATAAAAACCTTTAGGATATAGACCAAACCGTTTTAAAATGTAATTATTTAAACCTCTTTTTACCCTACTTGAATAGTAAAGCATTTTAGAATAAGTTGTAATGATATCTTCAAATTTGTTAGGTGCTCCCATTAAGATCATTTTTTGCATGCCATGGTTAATATGAGAGTTTAAAGCCAAAACAGACGCCATACCACCTACAGAGTGACCTACAATACAAAATGGCGAATAAAGTTTTATGGCTTTAACAATATGTTGGGCATATAAAATTGCATTAAATGTCTTGTAGTTAGATTGGCCATGTGCAGGGGCATCAATAGCAATGATTTTGTAATTAGAATTAATAAGTCTCTTAATAAGTGGTTTCCAACGGGCACTATTACTTTCCCAGCCATGAATTAATAAAATCGTTTTTATTCCTTTTTCATTCCAAATATAAATGGGAATATTATGTGGGGTATTTTCAATATTCTCTTGTTCTGAAGTAATAAGAAATGCTTTATGTTTATCAGATAGTTTTCCTTTTCTTGGTTTGGCAAATAAATAAAAAGCTATTTTACCAGCTAACTTTGAGTTAAAAAAACCAACAAAGTTAACAGTTAACCCAATAATTCTAATAATACGTTTTTGAGACATAGCTAATTTTCTCTATTAGCATTATTGATATCAAAAGCAGGTGAGCAAATAGCTATGTATTCACATGGTTTATCAAATGGATTTGAATATTGCACTCTAGTATTAGCTTCTATTTTAATGGATTCACCTTGACTTAATATAATGACTTCATCTTTAATAATAAATTGTTTCTGGCCGCTAATGATGTAGGTATATTCAGAGAAACTTGGCGTTTGAAAAGGTTCGCTCCAACCTGGTGGTGCAATCATATGGGCTATACTAAGATCTTTAGATTGAGTGGCTACTAATCCAAAATGCTCTTCAATTAATTTACCATCAGTTGTTGGAACAATAAATGGTTGTTTTTGAATTTTAAATGACATGATTAGTTTTTACAACCAATATAACATAATGTATTTGATTTTTGCTTCATCTGGTATTTGAGATGCTTCAATATTTAGAGACATGTCAAACCTGAGTTCAGCAGGTAAGTCTTTTTTGTCAATAATAAAATCAGCGTTTAACCCTTTAACAGATACAACAACAGATCTAAGTAGATTATTTATTTTTTTTATCTCGTAGGTATCTACAAGTGATTTAAAGTTTGATGAGGTACCTATGCCTTCAGTAGTTTTAAAATTAGGGTCACTAATTTTCACACTACCAATAGTTGAGGTAGAATCTAGCACCCTTTTTGGGGTTAATACAAGTAATTCATCTCCATTTTTGTTGAGTATATTAATATCTGCAGTTGGATTCACTGTTGGGTTTGTCGGGTCAAACTTAACAATGGAGTCATTAGCATAAATTGTCTTTAACTCTAAAACTTTGGTGCTATCATTTAATAAGCCAATATTTGAATTTGAGATAATAAACGGATCGGTTTTAGTTGAACATGAACAAAATAATATAATAAATAAACTGGCAAGTGCTATGTGATTTTTCATTTTAAATTTTTTTTAAAAGTAATTTTTTTTAGATAAAACTACAGTCAAAATATTATAAATCTAGTTATATAATTGCCGGTTTTTTTGTGAAGTTCTCATTTTCAAATTTGTATCTTTGCCAGCTATGGATAAATCTGTTTTAAATCAAGTTGAGTCTGGTAAAATGCTCCCTCTAATGGAGGAATTTTATACCATTCAAGGAGAAGGATTTCATAAAGGTACTGCAGCTTATTTTATAAGAATTGGAGGCTGTGATGTGGGGTGTCATTGGTGTGATGTGAAAGAGAGTTGGAACGCAGATTTACATCCACCAACAAGCACATCTCAAATTATAGATAATGCCACTAAATACAGTAATACCGTTGTAGTTACGGGAGGTGAGCCATTAACTTGGAATATGAATATTCTTACACAAGGTTTGAAAGCTAAAGGTGCCAAAGTTCATATAGAAACTTCAGGTGCTTATGAATTAACAGGTGAGTGGGACTGGATTTGTTTGTCACCTAAAAAGTTAAAGCTACCAACCCCTGAAGTTTATGAAAAAGCAAATGAATTAAAAGTTATAATTTATAATAAAAGCGACTTTGATTTTGCTGAGAAACAAGCTTCAAGCGTAAATGCGGATTGCATTTTATATCTTCAACCAGAATGGAGTAGAAAAGATAAAGTGATACCACTTATTGTAGAGTATGTGATGCAGAATCCAAAATGGAAAGTGTCACTTCAAACTCATAAATATCTCAACATCCCATAATCAGAACTATCCATCTTATAATCTGTAAAAGATGATACTCTTTATAGTATTAGAGGGTTAACTATTTTATTAAAAAATACTTTTTTAGTTAAAATTTGTAATTAAAATTAGCAAAATTATTTTTAATCTGATACATATTATTCATTTTTGTCTTAAACAATTAAATAAATTAATATGTGTGGAATCGTTTGTGCTTTTGATCTTAAAGAATCCTCAGACGCCTTAAGGCCTAAAGTTCTAGAAATGTCTAAACAAATTAGACATAGAGGTCCTGATTGGAGTGGGATATATACAAATACCAATGCTATTTTATCTCATGAGCGTCTAGCTATTGTAGATCCTGTGTCCGGTAAGCAGCCGTTGTACAGTAATGATAAAAATCTTGTTTTAGCAGCAAATGGGGAAATTTATAACCACAGAGAAATAAGAGCAGGGTATGAGGGCATTTACGATTTTCAAACACAAAGTGATTGTGAGGTAATCTTAGCACTTTACAAAGATAAAGGTCTAGATTTTGTTGATGATCTTAACGGTATTTTTGGTTTTGCGATATACGACGCAAATGATGATTCTTATTTTATAGCTAGAGATCATATGGGAATCATTCCGCTCTACATTGGATGGGATGAAAATGGAACTTTTTATGTAGCTTCAGAGCTTAAAGCCCTTGAAGGGTTTTGTACTAAAATAGAGTTGTTTCCTCCGGGACATTATTTATCTAGTAAATCAGGTGAATATGTTAAATGGTACAACAGAGAATGGAGAGAATATGATGTTGTTAAAGATAATGAAACCAGCATTGAAAAAATTAAAGAAGCGTTAGAAGCTGCTGTAAAAAGACAGTTAATGAGTGACGTTCCTTATGGGGTGCTTTTATCTGGAGGTCTAGATTCTTCTGTGACATCTGCAATTGCTAAAAAATATGCTCAAAAGCGTATTGAGTCCGATGGTGTTTCCGATGCTTGGTGGCCTCAATTGCATTCTTTCTCTGTTGGATTAGAAGGCTCTCCTGACCTAGCAGCTGCACAAAAAGTAGCTGACCATATTGGTACCGTACATCACGAAATTAAATTTACAATTCAAGAAGGTTTAGATGCTATAAGAGATGTGATTTACAATCTTGAAACTTATGATATAACAACTATTAGAGCTTCAACTCCAATGTACTTAATGGCCCGTGTTATAAAATCAATGGGAATTAAAATGGTGCTATCAGGAGAGGGCGCAGATGAATTATTTGGTGGGTATTTATATTTTCACAAAGCTCCAAACGCTCAGGAGTTTCATGAGGAGACTGTGAGAAAGTTAGATAAATTACACATGTATGATTGTTTAAGAGCTAATAAAAGCCTAGCTGCATGGGGAATTGAAGGCAGGGTTCCTTTTTTAGACAAAGAATTTATTGATGTAGCGATGTCTATAAACCCACAAGATAAAATGATAAACGGAGAACGTATGGAAAAATGGGTAGTTAGAAAAGCTTTTGAAGATTACTTACCTGAAAGTGTGGCATGGCGTCAAAAAGAACAATTTAGCGATGGTGTAGGTTACAGTTGGATTGATACTTTGAAAGAAATTGTTGATGAAGCAGTAACCGATGAACAATTGGCTAATGCACATTTTAAATTCGCTATTCAACCTCCAACTACTAAAGAAGAATATTATTACCGTTCAATCTTCACTGAACATTTTCCAAGTGATACTGCGGCCGCATCGGTGCCTCAAGAGCCAAGTGTAGCTTGCAGTACTAAAACTGCTTTGGAATGGGACGAAGCCTTTAAAAACATGAATGATCCTAGTGGGCGCGCTGTGGCTAAAGTACATGAGGACGCCTACTAAATCTATATTTAATTGTTTGAATTTTGTTAAAATCTCGCATTTGCGGGATTTTTTCATTTTTCATTTTTTCAAATGTAATTTTTTTAACCAAAATCCGATTTAAGATGCTTTTTAGCTTTTTTAAGAGGGTTTATGTAAAAAGTATAATTGTTAATAAAATTGTTATAAATCTCTTCTAAACTTACAAAAAGAGTCTTTAATATTTTATCTTTGTTATAGGTATTAATGATACATTATTGTGTCATTTTTTTATGTAATAACAATCCAATAATTTTTAAAATTATGAGTGAAGAAAATAAACCACAATATTCAGCCGATAGTATTCAGGCCCTTGAGGGGATGGAGCATGTTAGAATGCGTCCTTCCATGTATATTGGTGATGTTGGTGTTAGAGGATTACATCACTTAGTATATGAGGTTGTTGATAATTCAATTGATGAGGCTTTAGCAGGTCATTGTTCAAAAATTACAGTAACGATTAATGAGGATAATTCAATAACAACTGAAGATGATGGTAGGGGAATTCCTGTGGGACTTCATAAAAAAGAAGGCGTCTCAGCTCTAGAAGTTGTGATGACTAAAATTGGTGCCGGTGGAAAATTTGATAAAGATTCTTATAAGGTCTCAGGGGGTTTACATGGTGTTGGTGTGAGTTGTGTTAATGCTTTATCAGACCATTTAAAAGCAACAGTTTTTAGAGAAGGTAAAGTGTGGGAGCAAGAGTATGAGCGAGGAAAACCATTATACCCTGTTAAATCTACAGGAGAAACAGACTGTACAGGAACTGTAGTCACTTTTAGACCAGATGCTAGTATTTTTACTCAAACATTAGAATATAACTATGATACTTTAGCTAGCAGAATGCGTGAGCTAGCCTATTTGAATAGAGGAATAACTGTCGACTTGGTTGATAAAAGACATGTAAATGAAAATGGTGATTTTGAGAGTGAAACTTTTCATTCTACCGAAGGTTTGTCTGAGTTTGTCAAGTTTTTAGATGGTAACAGAGAACCGCTTATGAAGGGTGTCATTGCTTTTGAAGGGGAGAAAAATGAAATTCCTGTTGAAGTGGCTATGATTTACAATACATCTTATGCTGAAAATTTACATTCGTACGTAAATAATATTAATACGCATGAAGGGGGAACCCATTTAACAGGTTTCAGACGAGGGTTAACGCATACGTTGAAGAAGTATGCTGATGCCTCAGGGATGTTAGATAAGCTTAAATTTGAGATATCTGGAGATGACTTTAGAGAAGGTTTAACAGCTATTATTTCTGTTAAAGTTGCAGAACCTCAGTTTGAGGGACAAACAAAAACAAAATTAGGGAACAGAGAAGTTTCCTCTTCAGTAAGTCAGGCGGTTTCTGAAATGTTGACAGATTATTTAGAGGAACACCCTGATGACGCTAAAATTATTATACAAAAAGTAATTCTTGCAGCTCAGGCTCGTCACGCGGCTCAGAAAGCACGTGAAATGGTGCAGCGTAAAACGGTTATGAGTATTGGAGGTTTACCAGGTAAATTATCAGATTGCTCAGAACAAGATCCTGCTTTATGTGAAGTGTTCTTGGTTGAGGGTGACTCTGCTGGAGGTACTGCCAAACAAGGAAGAGATAGAGCATTTCAAGCTATTCTACCTTTAAGAGGTAAAATTCTTAATGTTGAAAAGGCCATGCAACACAAAGTTTTTGAAAATGAAGAGATTAAAAATATTTTTACAGCTTTAGGAGTTACCATTGGTACAGAAGAAGATAGTAAAGCTCTTAACTTATCAAAATTGCGATATCATAAAATTGTCATTATGTGTGATGCGGATATTGATGGTAGTCATATTGCTACGTTAATTCTTACTTTCTTTTTTAGATATATGAAAGAACTTATTGAAAATGGACATATATATATTGCTACACCACCTTTATATTTAGTTAAAAAAGGAGCTAAGAAGCAGTATGCATGGGATGATAATCAACGCGATAGAATTGTCATGGATTTTGGTGGCAGTGCAAGTGTCCAGCGTTATAAAGGTCTTGGTGAGATGAATGCAGAGCAACTATGGGATACCACAATGAATCCAGAATATAGAACTTTAAGACA